>NZ_JBANBK010000063.1:0-50845 GCF_053572325.1 Bradyrhizobium sp. UFLA05-112
GCAGGCGTCATCTGGGACAAAACCGTCGTTAAAGCGCGCGTCGATCCGGGCACGGAGAATAGCAACATCCAAGCCTTGCTCACCAAATCGCTGCCGCTATCGAACGATTATACCCTGGCCGTGGACGTCGACTACAACATGATTCAGCAGGGAAAGATGCCGCTCTTCGGGGGCGCCGGACAGGAGATGCGCAACTACGAGACTCATCAATCGGCCAAAGTCACGATCACCGGGATCGGCACAAGCCTTGTCGTCGGCCAGACCATGTCGACCGTCGACGACAAATGGCTGCGCACGTTCGGCGCCGAGCAGAAGCTGTTCAATGGTGTAACCATCTCCAGCGCGATCGGCGAGACCGCACAGGGCACAACGAACATGAGCCTGAAGGCGGAATTCAAGAAGAGCTGGTGAGGTTACCGACAATTTAGAGCGGCGGCGTGGCAGCCAACACAACGCCTTGATTTTGATGTCGTCGATGACGGCGTTTCACTCAAGCGGCGGAGCAAAGCGTTCGGCAGCAAGCGGACGCCGCCGCAGTAGCGGCCTACAGTAAACCCCGTATTTGGAGCCAGCGAAATTGAGCAGAGAACGGTGCTTTTAGCCGAAAGCCGTTCTGTTCCAATTCGGACGAAACGTTGCGCTAGATTTGGGGCACTTGTCCGCTTCGAACTTCGCAGAGCGAAGGGCAATCAAGAGGAATCGCGATGAACCGCGCGCAGGGCTTCTTCATCGCAATGCTCGTCACAGGCTGTATATTCATGTGTGCGGCGCTCGCGCTGTGGCTTCTCGGCTGATGAAACAGCAACGCCGCCCGCTTGAAATGATCGCGGGCGGCGTTACGCGGGGCTCGGGAGGGTGGTGCAAAATCCCGGTAAACAAGGGGTTTGCACGTCCCGTGCCAAGGTTCAGGTCTCGGGCCGAAACACCGAGAAGGGAAGGGGACCTGGAATCAGCACGTGGCGCAAAGCCCTATTTGCCGGCTTCATCCACTCAACTTCATTCTGTTGCGGAAATGCTGATCATCGATAGGCACCGGTCTCGCGTCGCCACAGTCTGATGACCAAATGCCTCCGGGAGCTAACACGAGGAAGCCGCGACCCCTTGGTTTCCCAGCGCTCCCTGCGATCTGTCGTAGAGAGTTGGTTGGGGCGGCACCGACGCCTGGATCAGGAAGCCACGCCGAGTCCGCCCCTACATCACCTGGGAGCAAGTGATGTGCTTTGAACGTAGCAGACGACCTGACGCTGCAACTACTGCAACTATTTCATGCCAGAGGGGCTCCCGATGAGGCTTGTATCGGACGTAGCGTCAAGTTGCAGCATGCTGGCCCCGTTTGTTCTGCCGTAGCAGAGATGAAAGCCGCTCCAAGGTGACGGCGACGAGCGCAAGAAAACGGACAAGAAGCCGCAGACGCGGCGACAAGAATTGCCGGAGCGACCATCGATCAGCAATTCCACGATAGATCCCGCCCTTAAGTGCCACCGGCTCAACTTGACCAACCCAAGGTCTTAGCAAAGTCGATGATGCCTCACCTGTCCTCCTTCTGAGCTCGACCGGTGTTCTCGTCTCGTTGGATGAGAATCGGTCGATGATGGTCGGTCAAGAGCGACTAGGCGGGTCAGATGACCGAAACGCCGTACCTCAAAGAGGCGGCTGCGTTTGATGTCCCAGCGCAGATCTTGGACGGAACGAAATCTTGGACCGGCGCGGAATCTTGGATTGGAGCAAAAGTCAGCCTGGACTTGTTGGACAAGGATCCGGCTGCGCCAGTCCCCTCGTTCTTTGTTCGAAGTCTGACAGCGGCACTCAAAGTGTGAGATCCAAAACAGCGTATGCGATTGCTCTATGCGAGCAATTGCGAAGCGCCATCATGCGTTTAATGCGCGCGTGGTGCGCTGGCACGGGCCTTGCTCGGTCTAGCAGTAGGCCAAAAGAGGCCAATTTGAAGGAGCTGAACATGACCAGCACGACAGGATCTTGGGCTTACGGAGAGAAAGCGCCAACGCCAAGCCAGGAACAGACCAAGTCAAAAGAAGTTCGTGGCTCTTTGACCCCTCGCGGATCTGGGACCATGCCGCAGGGTGTGAAGTTGCGGCTGCGGCCGTCCAGGGCGTCTGAAGAAATCGGGCCCGCGCCTGCGGCCTAAGCAGGGCCGAAGCTGCAGTACCGCTGACCTCGCCTTGCCCCTTGACGGCAAGGCGAGGAAGCGCCCGTTGCATTCGCAGGACGCGGCTGTTGTCTGCGGTTGTTCATTGGCATCGCCTGGGAATGAATGGGTTGGGTTGACCGTCTTTTACGAGCATTGGATCTTCCCGAAATACCGGACCGCGTGGACTTTGCTGCCGTTATGTTGGGAGTAACCCACAGCGACCTTTACAGATACGAAACTGGTGAACGCCAGATTGTCGTTTTCAGTTCTTCTCATTTGTTCGGCGCTTCTCTGAAGTTGCGGATCGTTACGACGTGAGCGAGCACCACGATCGATTGCTAGCTACCCCATGATCGTCGTCAGCAAGAACCTCGTGCCAGCGAGCTCGAAGCAACTGCTCGCCTAGAGTTCGAACGGTCGCATAATCACAGCAAAGCGAGGGACGGCCGGTGCAAGCTCGGGCGCCCGTATCGCCGCCCGGTCATTCGAGAATGTTTGTCAGGACCGAGCCGCAATATGTACCAGCCGCTGATTCAGAGGTGAACGAGGACCACGCATGAGCGGGCGACAGCGGCTCAGGCATCATCCGCCTGGGCCGTCCGATCCTTTCAGCGCAATCTTCAGGCATTCGATCAAGGCTGGCGTGGCAAACGGTTTGGCAAGGAAGCCGATCGCGCCGGCCTTGATTGCGTGAGCGCGCACAGCATCATCTGGAAAGGCCGTGATAAAGATAAAAGGCATGTGATGACCGAGGCTGCGGATGTGTCTGAGCAGGTCAAGTCCGTTCATCGACGGCATCTGGATGTCCGTAATCACGCAGGACATATCGTGCAGTTCCGCCGAGCGGAGGAATTCACCAGCGGAGGTAAAGGTGCGGACGCTATATCCGCACGATGTCAGTAGGTTGGTTGTTGCGGCGCGAACGGATGGATCATCGTCGATGACCGAGATAACAGATGGCATTGACAAGATGATGGCTCGTAATCCGGGAACTGCCTGCCGCGGTCGCGGCCGCGCAATGAAGTGTGGGGGCGCGGCGCAGGATTGAAAATCATACTTAGGTTTGTACGTCCCCTTTGCTTCGGGAAATTCCGAGCGCTTCGGCCATTTTTATGAGCTCGGCCAGCGACTTGGCGCCCATTTTGCGCATGACCTGCCCGCGATAGATTTTGACGGTAATCTCCGCTAGGCCAAGCTCGCCCGCCACTTGCTTGTTCAGCAGGCCGGATGTGACCAGGGGCAGAATGTCGCGCTCGCGTGGGGTCAGTTGTTTGAGGCGGGATCGCAGCTCGGAGACCGTTTTCTCGAGATCGCGCCGCTTGCGGTCCCGTTCGATGGCGGCCTGGACCGCGTCGAGCAGGTCCTGGTCGCGTACCGGCTTGGTCAGGAAGTCGACCGCACCGCTCTTCATCGCCTGGACGGTCATGGGAATATCGCCGTGACCTGTGATGAAGATGATGGGTGTGTGGATGTTAGCCTTGGCGAGATCCAACTGTAGCTCGAGACCGCTCGATCCCGGTAGACGGATGTCGAGCACGAGGCAACTCGGCACCTCGGGCGGGTTGGCCTGCAAAATCTCCGCCGCCGAGCCGAAAGCCTCGACCCGAAGGCCCACCGATTCAAAAAGATTTGTGAGAGCCTCGCGCATCGAAATGTCGTCGTCGACGACGAGGACGATGGCTTCATCGGTACCCTTGCGAGGCTGCATCGATTGCGAGAGCTCGCTCATGATGCATCCTCTGGATGCATGGGCAGGATGATCTGAAGTGTCACGCCGCATCTCCGGTTAGAAAGCGCAAGGAAGCGCCTACGATGCCGCCTGCAACTGGCTGTGCGGCCGAATTCCCCAATTTCGTAATCTGGCCAGGCTCGAACGCAGAACCTCCCATTTTTCGAATATATGGGCGATTCGTTTACGGCAAAAGGACGATGCAGGCCCCGACTGGGCGTCGGTCGTCAGCAGCCCAAACCTCGCTGCTCTGGCTTAAATTGCGCGAAGATGCGTCCCTTAGCGGGCCTGAAGACACGAATTCCCTGTTCCCCGTCGGCAACCCGGGTGCCCGGGCTGTGCGCTTCCGTCCTTATTTTGGCGACAGATGCCGGTCATCCAACGCGACTGGCGAGGGCCGGGCGACTCAGGTTAAGCAGCCCTCGTCGATGAGACCAACATGCCAAAGGAATGAAATGGTCGCAGCCTCTGCAAAACTTCCCGCCTCCGGTTATGCTCTCGAAGTGGATGGCCAATTGAAAACCGAATTTGCCACCAAAGACGGGGCCTGGTCCGCAGCGAAGGAGCTAAAGCAGCGCTTTCCCATGCTTCAGGTCAGAATTTATGATGCCGAGGTAAAGGCCAGAGAGGAAGTCCAGCTTTCGCGTGCCTAACTTTTCCGTTCTGGGCTTTTGCTGCGCGTGCGGCTGGCCGCACCGGGCTCTCGTGAAACGAGCCGCGTCGCGTCTCGTCCGTGCGGCTTCGATCCCTCGCGCGTAACAAGTGCATAACAAAGATGTGCCCCTCGTCGAAGACGTTCGGGAATAAGGTCCCGCCGCACCGCGTCGGCGTTGACACGGGCTCCTCCCTGGGTGCGCCTTTATTAAGCAAACTCAAGGACTGTCGTCGCTAGCGTCCCGCCCAAGGCGGGACGCTATGCTTGCGCGTCTGCAACAGCCTCCCTTGTGGTTTGCCGCGCCTTACCTTGCTGCACACCGATACATCTCCTCGTGGCTGCGTTGCAGCCACGCTTCAAGGAGGGCTAAAAGCAGATCCGGACCCGAAGGGCCGCGTTAGCGCAAAGCGTGAAGCGGTTTTCCCTCGCGACATCAGCGGAACGCGTTTGCGCGCAGATCGTGCTCAAACCACAACCTAAAGCGCGATGATGATTCATCCTAATCCATTTAGCGGTCGATGCAGAAGACAGGAAGCGTCGGGCCTCGCCCGAACGGCTTGTCGCAAACGACTGCAAGATCGCGATCGAGCATTCCCGATGCCGGCTGTCGGAGTTGCGACATGCTGTCAGGGCCACGACGCGTCCGCTTGAGGCAGATCGCCTTCTAATCCAAGGTTTTTCGCGTTGGCATGAGTTTTGAAAATAGGGACTCATTCAGGACGCAAGGATTCACAGTGACCGACGATATCACCGACCAGTACGCGTGGAATGTGGCATCGGGACTTTCAACAGGTCCCGTCGGCTGTGCGCTGGTGCGCGATTTTCCCGGCTAGTTCGAGCACACGCCAGGATCCAATTCGCGCCGATACCCACGTGCGATGAATCGACCATTTCGGCATGCAGGCCACCGGCCGCATCTCCTTGACGCAAAAGGTAGTGCGAAGGTCGAGCTGACCGAGCTGCGTTCAGTGGTCGGCGAGAAGTGGGCGGGGCTCGAGCTCATCTATCGCGCTGGCGCGGTTCATCTGTAACAGACCTGAACAATGGCTGATGTCAGCTCGCCTCAGTAGCCATCGTGAGTTTTAGGGCGGGGACGCGGATCCTCCTCTCTGTGAAACAGAGGTGATGGGAGCGACGACGCTAACCGGACAGTGTCATTTCTATGCACAAGCTAGTCGAAAAACCGACCTTGCAGCCTAAACCGACGATACGAGGGAAATACCGTCAGCTCGCTATCGAGTTCGCCGAGGTTGCGAAGCTCGCATGGCCGATGGTGTTGACGCAGCTGGGGCAGGTTGCGATGATGACGACGGATCTTGCCTTCATCGGGCGCATCGGCCCTGAGGCGCTTGCTGCGGCAGCGCTGGGGGCCACGATCTTCCTCATTGGCTTCACTCTCGGCATTGGTTTGCTGGCCCCGATCGCGCCGCTAGCAGCTCAGGCATTCGGTGCAAAGGACCTTGCCGCGGTCAGATGCACGCTGCGCATGGGGCTCTGGGCTGCGCTGCTACTGTCGCTCCCGATCATGGCGTTTGCGCTACACGGAGAGCAAATACTGGTCGCTTGCGGCCAGGCGAGCGATGTGGCGCGGCTCGCGCAGCAATACCTGTTCGGACTAGCCTGGGGCGCGGTGCCGGCACTGTGGTTTCAGGGTTTCCGCAACTTCATGGCCGCGGTTCACCGGCCGCAGCCGGTGTTGTGGATTACGTTTGGGGCGATCCCCGTCAACGCCCTTATGGCTTATCTCTTGATCTACGGGAAGTTTGGCCTGCCGCCGCTTGGGCTGTTCGGAGCCGGTCTTGCGAGCACCTTCGTGAACTTTATGATGTTCCTTGCCGTTTTGTGGTTCGCCACAATACGCCGCCCTTTCCGTGATTATCAGGTACTTGCACATGTCTGGCATTTCGATTGGCCGTTCATGCGACGGCTGATCGTGACCGGGATTCCGATCGCATTCATTGTTCTGCTGGAGTACGGATTGTTTTCGGCCGCGGGACTGCTGGCGGGCCTCGTCGGCATCAGCGCACTCACTGCCCATCAGATCGCATTCCAGGTTGACTTGATGCTGTACGTGGTTCCGTTAGGCATCAGCACGGCGGCAGCCGTGCGCGTCGGTCATGCGGTCGGCCGCGGCGACGCTGCCGGCGTCAAAAGGGCGGGGCTGATCGCTATACTGCTTGGCATTCTGGCTGCTGCGATGCTGACGACCGCAGTCGTCGCGATGCGTTTTGAAATTACCGGTCTTTTTCTGGACAAGACGACTGACGGCGCTGGCGCGACAGCGGAATTGGCGGCAAATCTTCTTTTGATCGGCGCGAGCTTCTTCATCAGTGATGCCGCGCAACACATTGCGGCGGGCGGCTTGCGCGGATTGAAGGACACCCGCGTCCCGCTTCTGTTCGCCGGCATAGCCAATTGGGCGATCGGCTTCAGTCTTAGCTACGTACTTGGTTTGAAGATCGGGCTGGGTGCCATTGGTATCTGGATTGGCTTGTCAGTTGGCACGACCGTCTACGCGGGCTTTCTCATTCTGCGTTTCCTGCTGCTGTCGAGCAGATTTGCCCTCCAGAGATCCCCGTCAATCTCGTAAGTCAGTTTTTTTGGCGTGCTGCAATTCGCGGGACCGGCATCGCGGTTGGCTTAGCTTAGGCTTACCCAAGCCAGCCGGGTTCGAACGATGTTGCAGCTGTCGGGACAACATCCGTTTTAAACTGGCATGGTTCACACACCTCAGGCCTATTCGATCTCAAATTCGACGCGCCGATCAGGTGACTGCACGGGGAATCTGCGCCTAGCTCCGCGCCGATCATTTTCCTGCAGTCAGCAGCTTGTTGTCTGAGTGGGCCCGGATGTCGGCGAGCGCGCTTTGATCCTTGCGATGAATAGTCGCCCGAAATGCTCTCTTCCAGATCCCGTCGCGTCCACGCGGCACTCAGCTGACCGTCCCCGCGGGACTCATTTCATCCGTCTTGGGACTGCTATCGGTCCCGCATCCAAGCCAAAGGGCGGCGCCAGACTCACTGCTCCGCTTGCTTCCGCACCTCTGAGTTTCGTGGCTCCGTTGGAGCTGCGCCATTCATCTGCCGCCAGGCGCTAGCCTGCCGTCGCAGCGCGGTCAGATCCGCGTCTTGCTTCGGCAGCCTCATAGAGGAAGAGGGGAGGTCCTGATCGCCGTGACGGGTTCATAGCCGCGAGAGAGGCTCGACGGTGCCCGTTCTCGGAGAAAAGCGATGTCCAGACGACAGTCTCGGATCGGGACCGGCCAGGACCGAACAGGCCTTTATGACGAAATCACCGACAAGATCATCGCCGAGCTCGAGGCCGGTCGTGTGCCATGGGTGCAGCCCTGGGGGACCGCGGCGGCGAAGGCGCCGCTCGTCATGCCGAGGAACGCCGCGACGGGCCGGCAGTACCACGCGATCAACGTCCTGATCCTCTGGGGCGCGGTCATCGAGCGTGGATTCGCTGGCCAAAGCTGGCTCACCTTCCGCCAGGCGCTATCGCTCGGCGGCCATGTGCGCAAGGGCGAGCGCGGCACAACTGTGGTCTATGCGGATCGCTTCATCCCGAAGGATGAGAAGCTGCGAGCCGCCAGTACCGGAGAGGAAGCGCAGGCAATCCCGTTCCTGAAACAGTTCACAGTCTTCAATACCGATCAGTGTGACGGCTTGCCTGCAGAAATCGTGGCCACCGCGCCCCCTCCGCCGCAAGGGCTGCTCGAGCCAACTGTCGAAGCCCTGATCAAGGCGACCGGCATTGAATTCCGCATTGGCGGCGATCGCGCCTTCTATGTACCCGCGGAGGACTACGTGCAGGTGCCGCCCCCGCAAGCCTACTTCGAGCCGATCAATTGGCATCGCACCGCGCTCCACGAACTTGGCCATGCAAGCGGTCATTCCTCACGGCTCAACCGCGATCTTAGCGGCTCTTTTGGTAGCAGGAAGTACGCCTTTGAGGAATTGATAGCGGAGCTGTCCGCTGCGTTTTCCTGTGCCTCGCTCGGCATCGTCCCGACGGTACGGCATGCCGATTACATCGCCTCGTGGCTCGAGGTTCTTCGAGAGGACAATCGGGCGATTGTGCGTGCCGCAAGCCAGGCCAGCAAGGCGGCCGATTACATTCTCGGTTTTCTGCCGAATGCAGTCGCGGGCGAGACGATGGAGGCGGCGCAGAGTGAGGCGGCGTGAACCGTTTCTTACCCCGTTGCGGGAGAGTGAGACGGGTGGGCGGATGACCAAGGCCACGTTCTGGAGGCGGTTCGGGAAACGAACGAGGAAACCTTAAGTACAGCTCATTGATTAGCTCAAGAAGACAGGTATGGCGAATAAGGCCAGGCGTTTTCTCGATGATACGGGCTGTTTGCCGAGCCGCTGCGCCTTGCCGAGACCGCGCTCCTTCCGAACTGAGTAAAGCGCTCAAGCCGAACCGCTGCCAGAATCTCTCATCGATGTCGAGGATGAGGAGGACACCACGCGCAGCGAGGAAGATTCGTCGCAAGTCGCAGAGACGCCACGGCGAGGGATGGGGCTCCCGTCCCTCGCACTTCTTCACAAGCTCTTCCTGGCTGGGCCAGCGCGCGCCTGGCTTTGTCCAGCCTCCGCCGATGCAGCCAGCGGTGATGAGAGGAAGAGCAGGCCAAGGAGGGTTTGAGCCGGTCGGATCAAGAGAGAGCGCCGACGGCTCATGGCGCAATCGCTCTCCGTAGGTCTTCTCACATGTTCAAGCCATCAGATCGTATGGCGGCCGTTGCCGCCAATGCAACGCTCACATCAGCCTCTTTCCATCGTGCCGCGCGGTTTCTCCTCCCCAATCTCGAGCACGGCCTTCTCATCGGTACGAAAATTTTGCGCAGCGTCATGGAATCTGCGTTCGGCGTCACTGGCGCCGCCGGCTCCTGGGATCGCAAAACCGCCTATCACCTCTGCGAGGCGGCAACGGTCCTATTCCTTTGCAAATATGGGGCGGCCATCACTGACAAGGCGGGATCGCCGATTGCCACGTTGCCGATTCTCTCGAAAATCGCGGGCCTTCTTCCTATCCCTACGGATCGCCCGGAGGAGAGCCAGGCGCTTGTGCAGTTTTCGGCGCCAATCGCACGCGAGCTCGCCGTTTGCGCCTCCACGCTTGGCATGGAGCGGAAGCTTGTCACGCTGCTCTCGCGTTTCCGAAAGGGTGCGCCAATCCGACCCGCCGAAAGCATCCTTTTTACGACCTATGCCACGCTGCGCACCGATGAGCGTCGCGAGAAGCTTTCGCGCGTCAGGCGGATCGCTCAATGGTTGGGCGCCACCTTTGACGGAGTGATTGCTTTCGACAGGTCCCATGCCATGCAGAACACGGTCGGCGGGCCCGCCAGCAAATGGACTGATTATGTTGCGCGGCAAATTATGTTGCGTATTCGAGATTGCGGGCTGTCTCACAGACGATCGACAGCCCCTCAGGATCATAATCCCTTCGCGCGGCGGAGGGTTGCGTGATGTCCCGCGACGCTTCCGAGCTGGCACGCCGCCTCGCCCGTGAGGCTGAGGCGGTATGCCGCCACTACCTCTCCAACGGGCGGCGCCAAGGCCGCTACTGGACGGTGGGCGACGTCCGCAATACGCCCGGCCGATCGATGTTCGTCCGGCTCAGCGGACCGGAATCCGGTCCCGGCGCCGCCGGGCATTGGACCGATGCTGCCTCGGCCGAATATGGCGATCTCCTCGATGTGATCCGTGAGAGCTGCGGGTTCATCGACTTTCGCGATGTCGCCACGGAGGCACGGCGTTTTCTGAGTCTGCCACGCGCAGAACCGCGCCGCAGCCCAAAGCCTGCTCAAACACCTGTCCCTGACGGATCGCGGGACGCAGCACAGCGGCTGATCACCATGTCGCGGCCGATCCGCCGGACGCTCGTTGAGACCTACCTGCGCAATCGCGGCATCAAAACTGTGCACGATGCGGGTGCGTTGCGCTTTCATCCGCGCTGCTACTATCGTCCGGATGAGAGTTCGACGACTGAGACGTGGCCGGCGATGATCGCCGCCGTCACAGATCTTTCCGGCATCGTCACCGGCGCGCATCGCACCTGGCTCGCGCCGGACGGTTTTGGCAAGGCGCCGATCGACACGCCGCGGCGGGCCCTCGGCGGTCTCCTCGGCCATGGCGTCCGCTTTGGCACGACCGACGACATCCTCGCTGTCGGCGAAGGCATCGAGACGATGCTGTCGCTGCGCAGCGCACTGCCTGCCATGCCGATGACTGCCGCACTCTCAGCCAACCACCTTGCCGCCCTTCTGCTCCCACTGACGCTGCGCCGGCTCTACATCGCCCACGACGCCGATGCCGCGGGCGACATGGCGCTCGCGGCATTGACCGAACGCGCCGCAGCTGCGGGGATTGAGGCGCTTGCCCTGTCTCCGCGGATGGGCGACTTCAACGAGGACCTGCGTGCATTCGGTCTCGGCGCCCTGCGAGCGGCACTGCGCCGCCAGCTCGCGCCGCAGGATGTCGTTCGCTTCATGCGCCAGGAAACGGCCAAGATAACGGCCAAGTTAACGGCCAAAACAACGGCCAAGATAATGGCAAAGACCACGGCCAAAACAACGGCCGAAAACACGGTCAAGACAAAGCGACAGACGTCGGTTTTGCTGTCTTAGCCGATCTGGAAAGGCCCGTGCCAACAAAGCCGCGCCGGCCTTCAAGCGGCTGATCGCCGCGCCGCAGCCAAATCCGTTCGCATCGCGGATTAGGGTCCGAGGCTGATAAAAGCGGCACGCGCGGCAGTAAGTCGGGTTTGCGCACAACTACGATCCGGCATTCGTTCTTGAGGCCATCTGGTCTCAACTAGAGAATGATCCGGCCGCGAAGGGCCGCGTTAGCGCAAAGTATCGAGTGGGTTTCCCTCGCGACAAACGCGGAACGCGTTTGCGCGGAGATCATGCTCACACAACAACCTAAAGCGCGATGATGATTCATCCAATCTCATCGCGCTTTAGTCCAAAATTCGCTCGGACTTGGCGAGGCGGAAAACGGAATGAGTGGTCAAACGTGGCACTCGCGTCGTTGTTCCGGATTGCGGCCTTGCGAATGGGAAAACTTTATTCTCGTTAGGCCGCAGATTCGGACAAGGCTCCGCTCCTTGTCGGAAATCGCTTGAATCGCACGTAGCGTCAGGTTGTAGGCAAGCTTGGAGGTTTGCTCATGGCCAACGACGCGTAGAGTTGAAATGCTTGATTTGTGCGCAGGAAGAGCCGCGGTCTGTCAGTCCTCCGTGGATTCAGAGGAGCATTCGAGCATCATCAGCGTGCTCGACGCTATCAACTGTCCAGCCATTTGGATGGATCGAAACGGCTCTGTGCTGGCTGTGAGCGCCAAGGCTTCCAAGCTCTTTGACGGCGAGCTCTTCGTGCGGGCGCGGCGCCTTTATGTCAGAGGTCTGCAATCGCGCATCAAATTGGAGGAGTTGCTGAATCGGGTCCGCTTGGCGTCCTCTTCGCAAAAGATTTTCTCTTCGCATGTCGTGATCCATCTCTCTGACCGTCGACCGATCGTTATCGAAGCCATCTGGCAGGATTGGAACTGCCAAAGTTCATCTTGCGACACCGGCGCTCTTCTTCTCTTGACGGACCTCAATGAGGTGCCCGTCATTTCTCAAGTGTCCCTCATGGAGATCTTCGGCTTGACGCGCGCTCAAGCACATCTCGCACGACTCCTCGTCATGGGAAAATCGCTAAAGGAAGTCGCTCGCGAAATGAACATTGCCCCGGGCACAGCTCGCAATCACCTCAAGGCCGTGTTTGTACGGACGGCGACCAAGCGACAGGGCGAGTTGATCTCGCTGCTGTCCCGCCTTCGATAGTGCTGCCAGCGCTTGGTGTGAGAGGGGCGCCTTGCGCGCGTCGGCGATTGCGTCGAGACGGCCGCTCGGTGAGGACAAGTGGCTCCATTCTGAGGCATTTATGTCCGGCGTTGGCGGCAACACCACTGAGGGACGAATCTAGAAGGATGGTCGCTAGCGCAAGCGGGCCACGTTTATGAGAGGTGGCCGAATGGCTTTCGCTGTTACAAGCGATCTAAACACGTATCGCCCGCACGTCGCGATCCTGCTTGCCGTCAGGAATGGCGCGCGGTTCCTGTCCGAACAGCTCCAATCATACGCCGAGCAGACGCACCCCAACTGGTCCGTCCATGTCTCGGATGACGGATCCAGCGATCAAACCCGCGATATAATTCAAGACTTCGCGGGCGGCGTGTCGCAGGAAGTGACCCTGCGCTGTGGCCCTCGCTCAGGAGCTGCGGCCAACTTCTTAAGCCTGTTGTGCGATGGCAAAATTGAAGCGGATTATTTCGCCTTCAGCGATCAGGATGACATTTGGTATGCCGAAAAGCTCGACCGAGCGATCAGCATGCTGCGCACTGTGCCGCGCGACCAGCCCGCGCTCTACTGTTCGCGAACTGAACTGATTGATGAAGCAGGGCGCCATCTTGGTTATTCGACCGCATTCAAACGTCCTCCGAGCTTTCGAAACGCGCTTGTCCAAAATGTCGGCGGGGGAAACACTATGGTTTTCAATCGGTTTGCCGGCGATCTACTCCGGCATGTGCCAGACGAGATCGTTGTCGCCCATGACTGGATGACTTATCTTACAGTCTCTGCTGCAGGCGGGACTGTCTTCTATGATCAGACACCTTCCGTGAGGTATCGTCAGCATCGGGACAATCTGGTTGGGTCGAATTTGGGGCTTCAGGCCGCCGTTCATCGCGCGAAGAAGATTTTTGCGGGGCAGTGGCGGGTTTGGAATTCCCTCAATGTCAGGGTGCTGCAGCACCACCTATCACACCGCATCACAGAGGAGAACGTGAGTGTTCTCGAGAGATTCGTTGAGATGCGCCTATCGGAAAACCTCCCGCGACGCTTGTGGAACTTCTGGCGATCCGGAGTTTACCGGCAGACGCCGCTCGCAAATCTCGCAATGCTGGCGGCAGTGATCGCGAACAAGATTTGATTGAGCAGCTACCGACATGAGCTTGGGCGCCTGCAGCCTAACTTTGTTCGGCTATCGCCTCAAAGCCGCTTCCCCCGTTCCTGATCGGTCTGCCAGCTCGCCATCAGTTGGTAATAGCCAGCGCTTACACGGTTCATGGTGAAGACCGCGATCGTATTCAATTATCCTTGAGAAGGAATTCCCATGACAGTCGAAATCCAGTCCCTTGCCATCCCGGATGTGAAGCTCATCCGGTCACCGAAACTCAGCGATCATCGAGGCTTCTTTTCCGAGACCTGGAATAAGCGCGCCTTGCAGGAACATGGCCTTGATCTTGACTTCGTGCAGGACAACCACTCGTTCTCGGCTGCGACAGGCACCGTGCGCGGGCTACATTTTCAGATCCCGCCGCGCGCGCAAGCAAAGCTTGTGCGTGTGGTGCGAGGCGTCATCTTTGATGTTGCCGTCGATATCCGCGCCAACTCACCGGCCTATGGCCGGCATGTGAGTGCTGTGATTTCGGCCGAGACATGGAGCCAGCTTCTGGTGCCTGCAGGCTTTGCACATGGCTTCATGACACTCGAAGAGAATACGGAGGTCCTTTACAAAGTCACCGATTATTACGCACCAGACTGCGACAGAGGCATTCTCTGGAGCGATCCCGACCTCGGGATCGAGTGGCCGCTACCTCTTGCGAGTGCGGTTCTTTCGGACAAGGACAGTCGGTTTCCGCGGCTCAGGGATTTGACAAATATATGCTCGGAACCCCGAGGATCTTGTCTTTGAGGCGAGACTCCGGCCCTTGCCTTGGTGCAACCAACCAGGGAATTTCCAGCGACAGCACCGAGCCTGGTCTGGTGTTGGCAGTCGATAAGCCCTGGCATGGCGTTCGTATGTTCGTGGCGTGAGTGTCATCTCAAATTCCAGCGAAGAGATCCTCTTTCGGCCCGATCCCTTGGGCTCGCAGCTGACTGAGGCTCGAATCAAACTTCCGTTCGTCCGATGAGGCGGATCTTATGAACGTGCCAACAGATACTTTGACGAGCGAGTATGTCGAGTTTTGCGTCAAAGAGATCAACCTCTTCATCGCGGGTGCTGCTGCGCGATTGCCCAAGCCGCTTTGGACTGCGGACAAGAAGACAACGGGGCGCCTCTTGACGACCACGACGATCAACGGGCGGATCGTCTGCCTTCATCGACGAAATGAATGTTCCGATCGACCTCGATCCTGTCGCAGACGACACGACGATTGCGACAGTACGGCAGGTGTGCGCCCGACTGAGCGCCGCAGGCTACGGACGGTCGATCGATGCCTCGGGATTCACCGATTGTCGTCGAAAGCATGGAGCCTGCGTGCGGGCCGCTGCCGAGCATCTCGGCGCGGCGAGGACACCCTTGCTCCCCTGATCTTCCCTTCGGCAGAGCGGAGTTGGGATCGCAGTCGCGACTTCAGAGTTCGGATCCGCTCCAAAGCCGCGCAGAGGGCTCGGCGAGAGGTCCGCCATGCCGAGGTAGACTCCAGAAAATCCATCATACGTCGCCAGTACCCGTGGCCCCACGCAAAGAGAGGGATTGATAGGAGCTTTTCCTTGTTCAGCTGAAAAAGTCTTTCGACAACGGTCAGCTTCAGGACCTCCGCGCCGATGAAGACGATTGCTCCGGGCAGAAAATGGCCGGTACCGAGCAGATAGGCGCTCAGGGGCTTTGCGGGCTCCAAAATGATGACGGGTACCGCAAACAGCGCGAAGGATTGATAGGGCCCCAAGGACATGACCCAGCGACGAGCACGTTCCAGCAACCTCTTCTTGCTCAGCCACGCCGTGATCGGTCCCGTGACGGCCGAGAACAGCGCATCGATGGCAAAATAAACGGTAGCGATAGCGAAGATCGGTGTATTCCAGACTCGCGCCATTTCATCCTCCGACCAGACAAGGCTCGCCGAAGCCAAGACGTTCCGCCATGTTCTCACGGATCTTAGGTCAGGGCCGGATCTCTGAATTTCGGCTGCTTTTCCTTGTGATTGGGCCGGTGCTCGCTTCTTGTCTGGCCAGTGATGGCCGGCGGTGGAACTCGCAGGCGCTGCGGTCGTTGCTTGGTCGCGGTAGCAGTAGCGAGTAGGAGGATCCGTGAACCGACGCCAGCTTGTTCGAGGGTCGGCGGTCCTGCCGGCGTTGCTGCTCGCCTCGCGGAGCGGATTCGCCGCCATTGGTCCGTCGGAGGGCGCATTCGAGCCATCCAACGTGAGGGACCTTGCCCGCATGCTGGCGAGCAAATCGTACGAGGCGCCCGACGAGAAGCTGCCGAGCGGCTTGCGGGACCTCGATTACGATCAGTACCGTTCGATCCGCTTCCTGTCCGAGCGCGCGCTCTGGCGCGGCAAGAATCTCCCGTTCGAAGCGCAGTTCTTCCATCGCGGATTCTTCTATAAAACCCGGGTGAACATCTTCGAGGTCGCGGACGGAAAGGCCACCGAGATCAAGTATCGCAAGGCGGACTTCTCCTTCGGCGACAAAGTTCCAGGGTTCGAGGACGCCGATCTGGGGTTCGCCGGTTTCCGAATCCACGCGCCGATGAACCGGGCCGACTATTACGACGAGGTCTGCGTCTTTCTGGGCGCGAGCTACTTCCGCGCCGTCGCCAAGGGACAGACGTATGGGCTTTCCGCTCGGGGTCTTTCGATCGATACGGGCGAAGCCAAGGGCGAGGAATTTCCGCTCTTCAAGACCTTCTGGCTGGAGCGGCCTGCGCCTGGTGCGACTGCGCTGGTTATCCATGCTTTGCTCGACAGCAAAAGCTGCGCGGCGAGCTACCGATTCACCGTTCGGCCGGGGGACACGACGGTCTTCGACGTCGAGATGTCGGTCTATCCGCGTGTCGAAGTGCAGCGGGTCGGGCTCGCGCCGATGACCAGCATGTTCTTCTACGGTCCGAACGACCGCAACGACATCGACGATTTCCGCCCGTCCGTTCACGATTCCGACGGCCTTGCGATCTTCAACGGGAAGGGCGAAAGCCTCTGGCGGCCGCTCAGCAATCCCCGAGACCTCCAGATCAGCACCTTTCAAGATATCAATCCCCGCGGGTTTGGGTTGATGCAGCGGGAGAGAAACTTCTTTGCTTATCAGGACATCGAATCCAGCTTCGAAAAACGTCCCAGTCTCTGGATGGAGCCGATCGGGGACTGGGGCGAGGGCGGGGTCATGCTGTTCGAGATCCCGACCAAGGAGGAGGTCCATGACAACATTGCAGCATTCTGGCGGCCTAAGAACCCGCTGCAAGCCAAGGGTGAACACAACTACACCTATCGGCTGCATTGGGGACCGGACAATCCCAAACCGCATTCGCTCGCCCGCTTCACGCGCACCGGCATCGGCGCGAGGGGCGAAGACGCCCGCCTCTTCGTTCTCGATCTGGTCGGCGACAACTTGAAAGGCATCGACCCTGCGGGCGTAAAAGGTGTGGTGACGGCTGACAAGTCGGAAGTGAAGAACATCGTCACGCAGCCCAACCCCCACACCGGCGGCTGGCGGCTGAGCTTCCAGTGTCAGGTCAAGGGCGAGCCGATCGAGCTGCGCGCGTTCCTTGCCGAAGGCGACAAGCCCTTGTCGGAAGTCTGGGTCTACCGATGGGCACCCTGAGCACGGCCCCGCGGCCGGTTGCCGGCGCTATCGCGACCCAACGCCTGCTGCCGCGCGAGTCTCCCCTTCCCATGGCGCCTGGCGATCTCGGAAAAGACCGGGTGCCGGACCGCGTCCCTGCGCCGGTCGCCACCACGATGGCTTGGCGACGCGGTCTCATCCTCTTTTGCACGGCGGCGCTCACCGGGGCGGGGGGATATGAGATGTATCGCGTGCTGGAGGTCGGCGGCGTCACCGTCCTCGAAGCCATGGTGCTGGCGCTCTTCCTTGTCCTGCTCGCTTGGGTCGCCTTTTCGTTCGCGTCCGCCGTCGCGGGATTCTTCGTGCTGCTGGCCCAACGTTCGGACGGGGACGCCCTCGCGCCTGGTGCGGAATTGCCTGTCATCTCAAGCCGCACAGCCATGCTGCTTCCCACCTACAACGAGGACCCGCACCGATTGACGACCCGGCTGCGTGCGATCATCGAGTCCTTGGAGGGGACCTCGCGAGGAAATCTGTTCGACTGGTTCGTTCTGAGCGACAGCACAGATCCCGACATCTGGATCGCCGAGGAGAAGGCGTTGCTTGCATTGCGACAGGCCGTCGGAACGCCGCGGCTGTACTATCGTCACCGCGCCGACAACACAGCGCGGAAGGCCGGCAACATCTCCGAGTGGATCAACCGTTTCGGCGCGGGCTACGACTTCATAATCGTGCTCGACGCCGACAGTCTCATGAGCGGGCAGACCGTCGTCCGATTGGTCCATGCCATCGAGACGAATCCGACCGCCGGGCTGGTCCAGACGCTTCCCACGATCGTCAACGCGCGAAGTCTGTTCAGCCGCGTCCAGCAATTCGCGGGCCGCCTTTACGGTCCGCTGATCGCCGCCGGGGTCGCCTGGTGGCACGGCTCGGAAGGCAACTATTGGGGCCACAACGCGATCATCAGAGTGAAGGCGTTCGCAGAAGCGGCCGCGCTGCCGCAGCTCCGAGGACGGAAGCCGTTCGGCGGGCACATCCTCAGCCATGATTTCGTCGAGGCCGCGCTGATGCGGCGGGCCGGGTGGGGCATCTACATGCTGCCGACGCTCGGTGGAAGCTACGAAGAGGTGCCGCCTTCGCTGCTCGATTTCGCCGCGCGCGACCGGCGTTGGTGTCAGGGCAATCTTCAGCATCTGGCCGTGGTCCCAGCGCGAGGTCTCCATTGGGTGTCGCGCCTGCATTTCATGGTAGGCATCGGGGCCTATCTGACGGCGCCGCTGTGGCTGCTATTCCTGCTGCTGGGAATGTTGATCTCTCTGCAGGCCCGGTTCGTACGGCCGGAATATTTCCCGAAGGGCTTCTCATTGTTTCCGACGTGGCCGGCCCAGGATCCCGTGCTCGCCATCTGGGTGTTCGTCGCCACCATGGGTCTGTTGCTGTTGCCGAAGCTACTTAGCTTGGTCCTCGTCTGGATGCGGCGATCGTTGCGAAGGCAATTCGGCGGCGCTTTGCGTGCCTTGGCCGGAGTTTTCGCGGAGATCGTCGTATCCGCGTTAATGGCGCCCGTGATGATGATCTTTCAGTCGATCGCGGTCGTCGAGATTCTGGCCGGCCGCGATGCGGGCTGGCAGACGCAGAGGCGCGACTACGGCACGGTGGAGCGCCGCGAGCTCTATCGGAAATACGGCGTTCCGACCGCGTGCGGCGTCGTGATGGCTGCAAGCGCCTACGCCGTTTCGCTGCCGCTTCTGCTCTGGATGTCGCCGGTCATCGTGGGGCTCCTGTTCGCCGTTCCCATAGGGGCGCTGACTGCCGCCCCCGTCTCCGGCAAATTGTTTGCCACGCCGGAGGAAAAAGAACCGCCTCTCGTCTTGCGTCGAGCGAACGAATTGAGCGGGTCGATCGATGTAGGCATAAGACCGGCCTTGGTGGAGCTGCGCGAAGACGCCGGGCTCCTGGCCTTCCACCTCGCGCAGCAGTCACCTCCTCGCGCCGCCCGGCCTGACACGGTCGACGTCAACCTGGCGGTCGGACGCGCCAAGGTCGACGCGAGCGATAGCTTCGAGCAGGCGGCTGCCTATCTGTCGTCGCGGGAGGTTTTTTCGATCCTGAACGATGGTCCAGCGTTGTCGGCGGTGCTGCAGAAGGGATGAACAGGAACGGCGGTGGGAGACCCGGCCTGGGTTTGAACCAGGATAGAAAGTAGTCCCCTACTTTTGCGTTGTATCGCTGGGATTGTAGTGCGGGGGGCGCTATCGTCTGGAGGCAAGAGTTGGACCCGACGTGCGAGATTCGTCGGCCGGACCGCTCTGCAGCGCCGCCCGCCTTTGGGCGACGGCATGATCGAACAGTTCAAGCACCAGACCGAATGCGGCCAAGTCCTCTTGTTCGAGCGCTCCATCGTCGTAGCACTTGATTGCTTCGGCGATGATCGCGTCGACTTCGCGCTGCGACCTCATCAGGTCCTGTTCGGACTCGGCACCGCGAACCTCAGAGACCACGGCAAGAATGCGGTTGCGCTGGCTGGTGTTGTCGTCCCGTTCGTCCCTATTCAGATAGCGACGCAGCCAGGCGGCGGCCGAACCGATGCCGGAAAGAAGAAGCAACGCGAACCAGAAATAGTCGCTGTACTTGTCCAGAAACGTCCGCTCGGTCCCGTTGATGACCGCCGCCGCGCCACGGTGCACGGAGGGCTCCGCCTCCTTCTCGGTTTCTGGTTTTGCGATGTGCGCGGCGCCGGCGACACGTTGGCTTATGGTGTCGCGTACCGCGAAAAGCTGCCGGTAGAAGGCCGCAGCTTTGGCTTCGGACAATTCCTTTCTGGCAAGGATGAGATGGTTGACGCTGATGGTGTCGACCTTGTCCTCAGGCCAGGCCGGGTTCGCGTTGAAGACGCTGCCGGGGATCTCTTCGGCTTCGTACCGAGGGTGCCTCAGGGCGATGGCCTCGGACGCGTCGATCGGGAGAAACTTCGGCGCTCCGCGCGATCGGGACGTCGTGGCGATGGCGTCGGTCGTGATCTTGCTGTCGAGCGGACCGACGGCGAGGTACGCGTCGAGGGTGGCGTCTTTAGCGAGCTTCTCGATCTCATCGGTCCCGAATTGAGCCGTGGCAACCTTGTCGGGCTGCACGCCTGAGCCCTCTAGAATTGTCCGCAGGAGTGCGACGTTGGCGCCCGTCCTTCCGATGATGCCGACCTTATGACCGGCCAGATCGGCGATCTCTCCGATCTTACTCGCTGCCTTTTTCCTGGAATCCTTGCGCCCGGAGGGCGACCATAGGACCACGTAGTTCTTCCGCAGGACGGCCAGTGTCTGCGCGTCGGCCGGCATTCCCAGGTCGCCGCGGCCGACCGCCAGGTCGGCTTTGCCGGCGCCTAGCAAAGCCAGGGATTCGGCCGCTCCGCCGGTCGTGACGGGCGAGAGCCTGACGGTCCTGCTTTCCTCCTCGAAAGCCTCGGCCATCGTCTGGACCACCTGGTGGTCTTCGCTACCCGAGGGGCCGACGGCGATCCGGAGGGTCTCGGGCTGCAGGAGGTAGAACAGGGCAGCCGCTGCGGCGCCGAAGACGACGAACCCCAGAGCCAACACGATCAACAGTCTTCGTTGGCGGCGATCGTGAGAACTTCTAGCTGGATCGGACGGTGGCATCAGCGAACCCTAGGTGAACGAAAGGCTGCTTGGGGACTTCAAGTGCGTCGCCGGGAACTTGTGGCGAACCTGCGTCGGGCGGGAAGGTTCCGCCGAACGCAAGAACGAGCTCGCGAACGGCTTGGATTTGAACTGCGAGCGAGCTTCTGGATCATCCGCCTTTGCGCGGCACCATCAAGCAGATCTTGGAGGATGATCTGTTTCGAGCCCGGAACGTAGGGATCATTCCCTGATTTATCGACGCAGTATCCGCAGTGCCAAGGCGAGCGTCTCTTCCAGCGCTCCCCGTTCGTGCCGGTCTTTCATGCCGTCGAGATCACATCGGGGTTTTCCCTTTGCGTACTCCGACAGGACGCCAATCAGGCGCGAGACCCCAGCTCCTCCCCCGCTTGCCCGGAGGTGGGGTCTTTGCTTGGGAGCTTGCATTTCGCGGCGGTCGGCTTGTGGGGTCTCACGGGGGGCGCTTTCAGGGCACACGCAAATGAAGAGCCCGCACCGCATCCCCGGCGGGCTCTTTTGGAAGCCAGTTTGTTCGCTTAGTGCATGTGAGCCAGCCAATAGCCGGCGCCCCCGACGACGATGACGGCGGGCACGGCCCACAAAAGCAATCCGGGCATGATGTCCTCCTTCATGGCCGTCAAGCGACCGCGCGCTGATTACTGCTCGGTGCAGACCTTCGTGGTCTTGACGGCGGCGTCCGCTTCGGTGCGGGTCTTGTAGATGCCGTTGCCGACGACGGTCGTGGTGGTGGTCGTCGGCTTGCTGTCCACGACTGTGCACTTCTTGGTGGTCGCATCGCGCACGATGTAGAACTCGGCGGCGCTCGCGGCTTGGGTGCCCAACGCGAAAGCGGCGAGCGCGCCGCACAGGATCAGTTTCTTCATGGTCGTCTCCCTTGCTGAACTAGCGTTGGGAAACCTCCATCCTTCTTCGAAGTTCCACTTCTTCCCGACATCGGAATTGGCAGGCTTACGCTTTCCGGGAGAGCAAAAACGGGAGGTCGGAAAAGACGAAGTGAGGTTGCCGCTTTTTCCCGGTTTGGAACCGAAGCCATCGCTGAAAGTTGTTCGGCATCTGATAATCGGGAGTTTTCACATGAACAAGCGTTTGCTGTTGGCCACCACCGCCGCGCTGGCGATCGCGACCTCGGCCTTTGCGCAATCTTCGCCTAACAATACTACGAGCCCCTCGACGACCCAGCGGCAGCAGGATTCGAGCTCGACCTCGCCGTCTTCGTCGAGCACGACCTCGGCGCCCTCGCCTTCGTCCTCCTCTTCTCAGACGGCCAATCCTTCGACGAATTCGGCCCAGACGCAGTCTCCGGCGTCGAGCGGTCAGACCGCTGCTGGCCAGTCGTCCAATTCCGGGTCCGGCACCAACACGACGCAGGCACCGTCCTCAAACAACTCGACCAACCAGGCCCAGACCAATCAGCCGTCCAACCAGACAACGACGCCTTCCAACCAGGCGCAGACCAATCCGCCTTCGAACACAAACAATCAAAGCGCCAACCCATCCGCCTCCGGCAACAACCAGGCGCAATCGCCTACGGGCAGCGGTTCGACCAACACGGCCCAGCAGCCCAACAATCAGCAGAACACGGCTGATCGTTCGTCCAACACCAACGTGAACGCATCGGTGAACATCAACGACCAGCAGCGGACCCGCATCAGCGCGTCGATTTCGCACCTGAACGTGCAGCCGCTCACCAACGTGAACTTCTCGCTCTCGGTGGGCACCGTCGTGCCGCGCGACGTCCGCCTGCAGCCGCTGCCGGCCGAGGTCGTCGAAATCTTGCCGCAGTACCGCGGCTACGACTTCGTACTGGTAAAGGACGAGATCGTGATCGTCGAGCCTTCGACCTACAAGATCGTGACGGTCGTGCCGTACTCCGGCCGCTCGACCGCAGCCGCGCCGGCGCGCACGGAGCAGCGCAAGGCGACGTTCACTGAGCGCGATCGAGAAGTCGTCCGCAAGCACGCCAAGGCACACCCGGTCGAGCGGGAGAAGCGGGTGACCACCGGCAGCTCGGTCCGGACCGAGATCCGGACCGGCGAGCGCGTGCCGGAGGGAGTGGAGATCGAGGCCTTCCCGGAAGAAGTCTATCGCGAAGCTCCGACCCTCCGCGAGTATCGGTACATCAACCGCGACAGCCGTACCTACATCGTCGAACCCGGCGACCGTCGCATCATCGAAGAAATCGAATGATCTGCATCAGGAGAAACGACTATGAAAACAATTGCACTTGGCGCAGTCGCCGCGGCGCTGCTAGGATCCGCGGCGGTTGCCGCTCCGCTCAATTCCGCGGCCATCGGTTCGACCGAAGCCTCCGCCATCGATCAGGTTCGCCTGGTCTGCAACGAATACGGTCGCTGCTACCGTACCCGCGGCCCTCGCTACGTTCAGCGCTATTATGACGACGATGATGGTTACGTGGTCCGCCGCAGCTACGGCTACTATGGAGGGCCCGGTTACTACGATCGCGGTTACGGCTACTACGGCGGTGGCCCGAGCATCGGTTTCAGCTTCGGCACCCGAAGCTGGTGAACTAGGAAAGGGCCGCTCGAAGAGCGGCCCTTTCGATATTGATTTCCTCTGGCGGTGATGAGATGTCTGCTGTTGCGAAACTCCTGGCCCAGAAAGAGCAGTTGCTGGCGCGGCTCCAAGTCCATCCCGGCTCGAACGAGAGCGCCGAGATCCAGGCGCGTCTCGCCAAGATCGAGACCGCGCTGAAGCTTCTTGGCGGCCGCGATTCGGCTGCTGCGGCAGAGCAGGTAGCACGAGGTCGTCCAGCTCCGCAGCGCCTGTGCAGAACGCTAGCAGGCGCTGCGGCAGAGCGTCGGTCGGGAGCGCGCGCCGGCGAAGGCGGGCAAGCCCGCCAAGAAGCCGCGCAAGGCGGCGGCCGGCCAGAAGGAAATGCTGATGCCGATCGAGGGCAAGAAGCCGAAAGAGGCGGCGGCGAAGAAGTCGGCGGCCAGGTTGCAGCGGAAGTCGGCTTAGCTCAGGCCCTCCGGAGCGACAGCGTAGGAACCAGTCAGTCCGGCGCCTGGTTGCTCCGCAAAACACGAATAGGAGGACTCGCATGGACATGAGGGAAGCCTCGGCAATGACGGAAGCCTCCGGGCTAACGAACGAGGATGGCGGCATCGAGCAGGCTTCCGGAGCAAGGCCGGACGCCAAGACCGAAGTGGAAGGAAGCCGTCGACGCACCCACTCGCCTCCGCCGGACACCGCGCTGCGCTGGGCCGACCAGTTGCGCAAGCTGACCGTGGAGGCTCCGTTGCAGTCGCTCTTTGTCGCGTTCCTGCTCGGAGTCTGGGTCGCCCGTCGGCGGTAGGGAGCTGCGAACCTGCACGTGCTTCGTGGCTAGGAAGCTCAGGACATTTCAGACCTCGCTGGGCTTCTACGATCTTGCGATCGCAGCGCCTTCCATGAAGGCGGCGCTCGAGGCTTGGGGCGCCGGAAGCAATCTCTTTCATCAAGGTGTCGCCAAGTAGATGGACGACCCCGACGTCGTCACCGCGACGATGTCCAGGCCAGGCGTGGTGCTCAGGCGTCCAGCTGGATCGAACGGACGCTTTGCCGGGCGCTCCGGACTCCCGTCCGCCCTGGGATCCGGCGCGAACGAAGTTCGCCGCGAAAGGCGCCGGGCCGAACCCGGGCAAGAGAGCCGCGCCCAAGATCAGCGATTGGGCGCCGCGAGAGCGGCGTGCCGGGCGCCTTCAAGAGTACGAGAGCAGCGAGACCGTGCGCAGAGTTTCATCGACGAGACCCTACATCTCCTTCAAGGGACGGTTCTGCAAAGTCCAAAACAAGCTCGTGATCGTCTGCTTTGGTTTGACCGCTGTAACCGTTTCGATAGGCGGAAAGCGCTGGGCCTTTGGGTTTGGGCTGTAGTCGCCCTCAGCGTTGCGCCGTAGCTGCCAGCCAGCATCGAGTTAAGCCGTCCCCACCAGTTTCAGGAAGCGCCCGCGATCGTCCGGAGCAAGGTGAATGCGGTGGCGAATGAGAACCCAATCCGCAAGGAGTCCGCACGTGTCAATCCTAGCGTTCGACCTTTGAATTGCGCATAGTTTGGTACGGCTTATACAGTCGAAACATCACCGCGTGATTGTCGGGCTTGAGACGAATGTCCAAAATCCGACGCGCACACCCATTACGAGGCGCTGGAGAACCCGACAGTGTTAGGCGGCACGCTGCTTGCTTCATTCGTACCGCCGTCACCGACGCCAGTTTCACAGCGCTCGGCTGAAAGGCGGGAGAGTGCAGCGGAGTGTTTGATGCGATCTGGAGTTCGGTCTTGCGAAGCCACAACCATTGCGTCCCTCGCAAGTTGCGCAGCCAATTCGGCGCGCCCACGGCCAGCAGTGAAGCCGCCGCCCACTGTTTGGAGCCGGTCGGAAGATATACTGGCGCGCAATTCGGCGATGGTTACCGCTGGAAGTGATTCTGTAATCCATGTTTGCCGGCATGGCGGCATTGTCGACAGTCCCACTTTCCTGAAAGCAAGCTTTGCTCGAAGAGATCATGGTCAGGCGCAGTGTGCATCCTTTGCGCACAACCTGATCGGAGGTAGTAACGGCCATCCGTACTTCGCCCCGATCGAGCGCGGCGTAGCCCGCGACGAATACCGATCTTTTGGCCAATTGTGGTCTGCACGGATGTCCGTTCAATGATCGCAATCCTCAACGCGAGGTCCTGAACGCAGCTGAGGCGACAGCGTTTGCCTGCGTCTCATTTTGATTGCGCAATATTGAAATCGCGCGAGCCACTCGGGACCGGGCGCGATTGCGTTCGGCAATAAGGCACATCGGCGGGCAAGTTGAAGGCGTTGCAAGTTGGCCAACGAGCGATCGAGACGGACGAGCTGTCTACGGCCTCGGCGCTTTCTCGAGATCTCGAAAGCTGCATATCCCGCTTTCAGGGGCGGCTGCGCTGTTCCGCTGTCTATTCAAACGACGCTTTAAGTGCACATGCGAAATCGCTCTTTCGGAGGAAGAGGTTGATGGAAAGTCGCTTCATGCCACACATCGGAATGGTTGCGTTGGCCAGTCAGCAGTATCTGGCGATCGCGTTCATCTATTCGGCCATTCCTGTGATCCTCCGGGGCAACGGTGCCAGCCTGGAACTGGTCGGCTTATATAGCACGGCATTCGTTGCCTTCACCGTTAACTTCCTTTGGGCCCCGGTCGTGGATCGATGGAGCCTCAATCGTCTCGGGCTGAGACGTTCATGGATCCTGGTGACTCAAGTCGCCAGCACCACGGTGCTGGCAACGATGGCATTTCTGAACCCGAAGACCGACTTCGTGCCAGTTTTTCTTGTCTCTCTCGCGCTTGCGACCATTGCCGCTACACAGCGGATCGCAACGTTGGGGTACATAGCGGACGCCCTCGATTCCGGCGAGCGGCCGCTCGGGGCTGCGCTGCTGGGTTGGGGCCGGGCCATCGGCCACGTAATCGGTGGCGCGGTCTGCCTGCAATTGATCGAGATTTTCGGCTGGCGCCCGGCTTTGCTGGGCTTGACGCTACTGGTAGCCGTCTTCGCTGGGTGGGTGTTTGCGATTCCTGAACCGCTTCTTTGCAAGGGTCGGTCGCGCTCGCCACAGCACCTATCCATCTTTGCGATGCTACGCAACAACGGCCTGTGGTCGACGGCTGCCTTGATCGGGCCCGGCGTTATCGGAATCGCAGTGGCGTTCGCAACGGTGCAGTTGCGGCTCGTTGATATCGGCTTTGCCGCGGCAGATATCGGCTGGATCGGAGCTCTCTCGAACGTGGTGACGTATACTATCATTGCGCCGCTGACGAGCGCGATCCTGACGCGAATGGCACCGCACCGTGGCCTGATATGGGGCTGCGCCGTCCTGGCCATCGGTTTTGGAGGGCTTTCGGTGATCGATCACTATTTGGACGTAAGCGTGAGCGCCGTCGCGAGCGTTGGGATGGTGTTCGCCGCGCTCGCAGTCCAGCATGTTACATTCACGAGCTGGTTTCTCGGGATTGCCAGGCCGGGCAAGACGGGAACTGATGTCACGTTCCTGACTTCGGTAATGTCGGCGTTTGCACTGGTGGGCTTCGCAGCGAGCGGGTTTCTCGCGGCAAGATTAGGTTACGGGGTTACGCTGATATTGCCGGGCGTCGGCTATGCTCTATCAGCCTTGCTTGCTGCGGCATTGCTCCGCCAATCTGACATCGCAGCGCCTGGCGAGGACTGACAATCGTGTATCGTTGGAAGCTGCTCAGAAACTGTCTTTGCGACTTCGTGGATCATGCCGGCTTCCTTCACGATAAACGGGCCCGCATCAGTCCTGTCAGACAATGCCTGATACCGACACCGACGTAGCCGATGGTTGGATCGCGCAGCAAACTGCCCATCGAACGAAACATCAAGGCATGTCGCTTCCTCAAGTGCGGCAGGATTGATCCGATGTCGCTCAGGACGCGGTCCATTGCCTCGCGGTCACCGCGGCGAAGGGCCGTTACGTATTCGCCGTGCAGGTTTGCGTAGAACCGCGGCGCGATCAGATCACGCACGAAATACCGATTCTGGCGAGGATTGTCGGGGAAGGTCGTCGCAAGCTTGTATGCATAGATCATACGGGACCTCGCCATGCGCGGGCTATACGATGTCGAGCCTGGATAAATGCGCCATTTCGAAAGAGGTTCGTCAAGATAGACGTGATCGTATCCAGCGCGAAAGAGCCGCAGAAAAAGGTCGTCGTCCTCGTAACCGGATAGCCTATCATCGAATCCACCGACTGCCTCGAACGCTCGGCGCGAGATGAGTGAGGCTGATGGCAAGATGAACATGTCCCTGGCCAGACACTCGATAATGCTTTGTTTCGGGTGTTCGGCGGGCACTTTGTCCAAATAGCGCTTTGTGACCATCCCGCCGCTTTCATCGATTTCATCAAGGTTGCTGTAGACCCAGCCGAGCGGAATTCCGCGCTTCTTTTGGAACGGTTTGGACAGCATCTCGAGATGATGAGGATGCCAGACATCATCCTGGTCAAGGAGGGCAATCAGACGGCTTCTGGAGTAGGAGACGCCAAAATTTCGAGCAGACGATTGGCCGCCGTTCGCCTTGCGAAGCAGCCTGATCCTCGGATGGACCATCGCCAGGCTCGCGACGATGGCCGCTCCGTCATCGGTTGAACCGTCGTCCACCACGATAACTTCGCTCGGCGGAAGCGTTTGAGCCAGCACGCTCGCGAGGGATTCTTTGATGAACGTGGCACCATTGTACATGGGAATAATAGCCACGATCGAGAGATCATCGGACGCGCCCATGGTAACTCCTAGTTGTAGGCCTGCTCTGAAGGGGATCTAACCTAAAGTTGAATGCGCCGCCATCCGGTTGTTGAACAGGTTGGCGACAGCGCTATGCGGTAGTAAAATTGTCGATATAGACCAGGTGGCATCGGCGCGGCTCTCAATGAAAGCCATCCCGACGCAAGGCGTCTGTCCTCGCAGTCGCATCATCTTGAGACTGCGGCAGCGCGGCCCCAAGCTCAGCCCCAAGCGTAGGCTAGCAAGCATCAGGGACCACCAGCACAGATCTCAGAGTAGGCTTGTAGGACAGCTTCAATTTCACCAAACATCTGGATTTCACCGCGCTCCATCCAGATGGCTTTCGTGCACCACTGCCGACAAATTTCGAAGCTGTGAGAAGCGAGCACCAGGATGCTCGCTCGCTCGACGAAGGAAGCTACACGACGCTGCGCTTTGGCAAGAAAAGCTGCATCGCCAGCCATGATCCATTCATCCATCAATAGGATTTCTGGCGAGAAACAGGTTGCCACGGCGAACGTCAATCGCGTCATCATACCCGACGAATAGGTGCGTACCGGGATGCTCAGATAGTCACCGAGGCCGGTAAAATCGCCGATGTCCGCCATGTGCGATTCTATCTCGCTTGAGCTTAGCCCAAGCAGCATGCCACGCAGCCGGATATTGTCATATCCGCTCAAGTCAGCATCGATTCCCAGTGCGATATCAAACAGAGGTGAAATTCGGCCACAGGACGTTACGTTCCCGATTGTCGGTTGGTAGACTCCGGCCATGACGCGAAGCAGGGTCGTCTTGCCGGCCCCATTACTGCCGATGAGGGCTATGCGATCACCGGCAGTCAACTGGAAAGAGACGTTTCTGAGCGCCTCAACGACAATCCTATGACTGGCATCTGTTGCAAGCTGGCCGCCAGTGCCACGAAACAACAGATGCTTTTTGAGAGAGCGCGAACCTGTTTGGTAGATAGGAAAGGAAACGCTTACATCATCAAGCGCAAGCAGAGGCGTCTGGTCAAAGGCTGATGTTACCATCCTTAAATCCAATACGCGATTCGGCCGCGGAAGCGCGAAAGCAAATAGACTGAGATGCCGATGTTGAGAGCTGTGATCAATCCTACTGCGCAGTAGTTCTCTGTTGATGGCATCTCTCCCAGGAGCGGCGCGCGCGCCACCTGCAGAAGATGAAAAAACGGATTGTACCGGGTGATAAAGGAGTGCCCCTTCAGCGAGTCTGGCCGCCAAAAGATCGGTGTAAGAAAGAACAGAATTTGCACGGCTGAATTGATGACTTGCGGAATGTCGCGAAATCTCGCCGAGACCATTCCAATTGTCAGGCTTGCAAAGATCCCATTCACGACGATGGCTAAGAGGCCAACGATGGCCAAAAGGGCAACTGATCCGGGCCAAATTCTGAAATAGATGATGACGCCGAAATAGACAATGAGATTGTGTGCAAAAATGATCAACTTGGTCCAGTTGAAACGAAAAACATAGACCGAGAAAGGCAAGCTAATCTGCTTAATGTAGCACTCAGAGCCGGTGAACAGCGTTCCGCTCTCCGTCAAATAGCTCGACAGCAACGTCCAGACCAACATGCCGGAACAGAAAAACGGAATAAATCGGTCGACTTCCTGCTGAAAGAGCTCCGCATATACCACGCCCAAAGCGATGACCATGACCGCCATGCTGGCGGTCAACCAAAACGGGCCCAGCACGGAGCGCCGATACCGCTGAACGATCTCGTTCCAGCCCAACGACCCCCAAAGCCTCCAATGGGTTAGGCCATCCAGGAGGTCCAAGCGGGCGCTCTTGAAGCCTCGCGCGGTCGTCGTTGCCGGGAGGCGGACGTCGAAATGACTTCGATTAACAGACAATGGGTGCATCGGCTTGCTCAGTTACTTTTGCGGCGTACGGACGTTGTCTCAAGATTGCAAAGACGTTTGGTCTGAGATTGTTCGCATCAATCATGCCGTCGGCTCGCGGTGGTGAATCTGGACGTTATGCGCGCTCGAACTGGAGGCGTCTTCGCCAAAGGGGCGCTCCGCAATCACCGAACAATCAACGCGTGCCACATATTGTTCTTTCCATGGCTTTCGGCGTCGCGGAGGAAACGCGAGCTCAAAGGAGGTTGTCGCGTCATTGGCGAGATTGTCGTTGTGGAAGGGATCACGCGACAGCTCCCGCCTCCATGTTTTGAGCATGTAGGCGGTCTCGCTTCGCAAATCTTTCGAATGTTCTTCGTGCGCGTCGGAGTTATCCCGCCTGGATTGATGATGATAGAGCTCCGCATGCGGGGTCCAGATGTTCCGGTACCCGCGGCGTCTGAGTTTCAAACAAAGGTCAACATCAGAAAAGGCATTGGGCAGGTTGATTTCATCCAGCTCGCCAACCTGTTCGTACACCGATCTTCGTACAAGGCAGGCTCCAGTTACGGCGGAGACTTCGGAGACCAGCGCGTTCCGACCGAAATACCCGGCCGCGTCTCGGCGCAATCGATAATTGAACGGCTTGGCAATACCAGGAATGCCCAGTGCCAGCCCGCCATGTCGAACGCGACCATCCGAATAGATCAGCTTAGCTCCAACCGCACCCACGTCGTCTCGAACGGCCCATGAGACCATTTCGTAAAGCCAGCCCGGATTGACGACCTCAATATCATCGCTCAACAAACCGAGTACTGCTCCGTTTGCCAAACGGGCTGCCATATTGATCATCGCGGAATAATTGACCGGCCCGCTGTACGTGAGGATACGCATGCGGGGATCTTCACTGAGCCTTTGAAGCAGCGACTGGGCTTCCGTAGATCGGCTTTCGTGATCGACCACGAAAAGCTCAAGATCGGGGTAGTCGGTTTGCTCGAGCAAGCTTCTTGCGTAAGCGGCACGCAGGCCTGATCCGTCGAGCGTCGGCACAATGAGTGTGACGGTCGGCGCCTGTGTTGGAGGCTGGCGGCGAACCCGCACCCAATCAGGCAAAACCGGATGTTGTTCCGCGACGGCATTCTCATGACCTCTCTGCAGGTGCTCGTCGATGGCCCGTCGAGCGGCTTGCGCACACCGCGCAGGTATTGCTTCGGAGAACGAGCGCGCGCCAAAATCGCGACGCCAGTGATAAAGGACCGTTGGAATATGGTGAATGCGATCGGGTGAGGTCGATTCAATACAGCGCAGCGCGAGATCGTAGTCTTGACTACCCTCAAAGCCTAATCGAAATCCGCCGACTTTCTCCACGAGAGAGCGCCGATAGACTCCCAGATGACTAATGAGGTTATGGCCTAAGAACAGTTCTTTGTTCCAGTCCGTCTTGAAATATGGAGTCTGACGCCGACCTCGCCGATCGATCTGATCTTCATCGCTGTAGATGATATCAAGATCGGAGCGGTCATTGAGCGCCACGACAACTTCATAAAGGGCGTGCGAAGCCAGCAGGTCGTCTTGATCCATCAAGGCGACGAACTCACCTTGAACGAGCGATAACGCAGAATTGGAGGCAGCCGAAATGTTGCCGTTAACAGTTCGCCGGACCAGTTTGATTCGGGGATCTCGCGTCGACGCTTCCAGCAAGGCTTGTACCTGGCGGTCTGGCGATGCATCGTCGGCAATGCACAGCTCCCAATTGGAGTACAGTTGCTCGCGAACGCTTTCAATTGCTGCACGGAGAGCCCATGTCGGCGGGTTATAAACCGGCATAACGACGGACAGTAGGGGCTTGTATCGCAACACGTCTAGATGACGACGGATCGCGTCAATATCGGACGGCGTCAGCGTGTCGTATTGTTGCACCCAGCTCTGGTATCGCCGATTTTGGAGTTGGTTCGTAACCTTGAATAGACGTTTGAGCGGCGAGCGCATCCAGTTGGGCAGCCGACGCGCGCGCGACCTCAAATAGTCAAGCTGGTCATCTGAAGCGAGTTTGTCGAACACTGTCTTGCTGGCTCTCTATGCTGGATCCAATGTTCCAGTGTCAGCTGTGGCCGTCGGCGACGCCGACGATGTAGCGCGCGTAGTCACCTTTTCCCAACGTTCCGGCTAGCCGCATCAACTGGTCGCGATCAATGAACCCCTGTCCGAAGGCAATCTCCTCCGGGCACGCAATTCTGAATCCCTGACGTCGCTCAAGCACGGAAACAAATTCTGCAGCCGTGAGCAGGCTGTCGGGCGTTCCGGCGTCAAGCCACGTGAAGCCGCGACTCATGCGCTCGACGGCAAGCTGTTCCCGATCGAGGTACGCCCGATTCAGATCGGTGATCTCTAGCTCGCCCCTTGCCGAAGGCCGTATATCTGCTGCCAGATGGACAACCTGCGGGTCGTAGAAATAAAGTCCCGTCACGGCAAAGTTGGACTTTGGTTGTCTTGGCTTCTCCTCAAGGGAATTGGCCTTACCGCTCTCATTAAAAGTGATGACCCCGTAACGCTCAGGATCCGAAACCTGATAGGCGAACACCGTGGCGCCGTTTGTGCGTGAGCGTGCGTTGGCAAGCAGCGCGGGAAGGCCGTGCCCGAAGAAAATGTTATCGCCGAGGATAAGCGCTGAATTGTGCCCTTCCACGAACGTCGCACCAATAATAAAGGCTTGCGCCAGCCCCTCAGGCTTTGGCTGCGTCATATACGACAGTGACAGCCCCCATTGATTTCCATCTCCAAGAAGGGACTGAAACAACGGAAGGTCGTGGGGTGTTGCGATGATCAAAATGTCTCGAATACCTGCGAGCATCAGGGTTGTAAGGGGGTAGTAGATCATCGGCTTGTCGTAGACCGGCAGAAGCTGCTTGGATGTCACTGCCGTCATTGGATAAAGGCGTGTACCGTTGCCCCCGGCAAGGATGATTCCCTTCATAGTTCTTTCCCCTCATGCGAAATGCGGTCCAAGCAGGCCGAGATGGATGATGGTGTCGGTGGCAAGCTGATCTCGAAAAGTGAGCGCAATCTTTCAGTCGACAGCTGTGAATTGGCAGGCCGTACGGCTGCAGTCGGATATTGCGCGGACGAAATGGTTTCGACTGCGGCCGATGGACCCGCTCGTTTCGCGCTTTCGCGAAAAATCAGACCGGCAAATTCATGCCACGTCATAGCGTCTAACCCGGCGAGGTGGGTAATCCCGCTATATTGCTGCTGCCATTGTCCCAACCGTCTGGCCATTGAGACGATCGAGGCGGCGATGTCGGGTGCATAGGTCGGGCAGCCCCGTTGATCGCCCACCACGCGAACGCACTCTCGTTCCGCGCCGGCCTTCAGCATAGTGCGAACGAAATTGTGCCCAAACGGCGCATAAACCCAAGACGTCCTCAAGATCACGTGGCGAGGATTGGCCGCGGCGACAGCAAGTTCGCCCTCCAGTTTGGAGCGTCCGTAAACGCCTTGCGGATTAGGTTGGTCCGTCTCTCCGTAAGCGCCCGGCTTTTTCCCGTCGAAGACGTAATCAGTGGAGAGATGAACGATGGTCGCACCAACCGCGTTTGCCGCCTTCGCGACCTCGCCGGCCGCGTCGCGGTTTATGGCATAGGCTAGATCGGATTCCGTTTCCGCCCGATCAACAGCTGTGTAGGCAGCCGGATTGATCACGATATCCGGCCTGAACGACATAATTGCACTGGCCAAGGACTTGGGCCGCGTGAGATCGAACTCGGGCCGCGCCGCAAAACCAAAGACCGCGTCACTCGCGGACGCAGCCAACTCTCTGAGGGACCTTGATACTTGTCCCTCCGTCCCGATCACGTAGAGGCGCACGATGCTCACCCTCTTACGAGACCGAGACGTTCGCCGGCATATATCTTCTCTCGTAAGGGCTGCCACCAATGTTCGTTTAGCAGGTACCAACGGACTGTTTTCGCGAGTCCGGCTTCAAATGTTTCTTGCGCCTGCCAACCCAACTCATGTTCGAGCTTTGAGGCGTCGATAGCATAGCGGCGGTCATGACCCGGCCGGTCCGGCACAAATTGGATGAGCTCGTGATGCGACTGGTCAGTTGGCCGCAGTATGTCCATCCACGAGCAAACTTGGCGCACCACATCGATGTTCTGGCGCTCATTTCTGCCGCCGATATTGTAGGTCTCGCCTGGTCGTCCGCCCTTCAAAATGAGGCCCAGCGCGCGCGCATGGTCTTCCACATGGAGCCAATCGCGAACATTCGAGCCGGTCCCGTATACCGGAAGCGGCTGGCGATTCAGGGCATTAAGGATCATCAATGGGATGAGCTTTTCCGGGAAATGATAAGGGCCGTAATTGTTCGAACAATTGGAAACGATCACCGGCAAGCCATACGTGCGATGCCAGGCCTTCGCGAGATGATCTGATGCGGCCTTGGTTGCGGAGTAAGGAGAGCTTGGATCGTACGGCGTAGCTTCCGTGAATAGTCCGCGCGCTCCGAGCGAGCCATAGACTTCATCAGTCGATACGTGGACAAAACGAAAGTCTGGCACGTTTTGAGATGAGACGTACCGCCGGGCAGCTTCGAGCAAGGCGAAGGTTCCGACCACATTGGTTTGCACAAAGACATCAGATCCTGAAATCGATCGATCAACGTGGCTTTCAGCGGCCAAGTGAATCACGCCATCGGGGTGATATTTCGAGAACAGGGCGTCGACGGCCTCGGCATCGCAGATGTCCCGCTGCTCAAAATGATAGCGCGGATTGTTGGCAATGGGTGCCAACGACGCCAAGTTCCCCGCATAGGTTAGCCTGTCCACCACGACCACTTCGTAGCCGAGCTCTAAAACGAAATGACGGCAAACCGCCGACCCGATAAAACCGGCGCCGCCCGATACCAGAATGCGCATTCAATTGCTCAAGCTTCGGTAGCTGAAAGGCGGGGTTGGGCCAGCCCGTCTTGGCTGCCGTTGTCCTTTGACAAAGGAGATCACTGCGCGGAATCCTGCAATCAACCTCGAATGCGAGATCTCGAGCGATGGCGCGATCGCACCAAAGTGAATAGTTCGTCGGTTACCTTGCATATGCCGGCCGTGGGTGTCGATTTCCGTACACATGCGGGAAGCTTTAAAGGAGTGCCAGTCCCATTTGAGATAGGCGAGCCCCTCATTTATCGCGCTCACCTTTCGCCGAAGGTCGGCCGCTCGGCCTATCGGAAAAAGTTCTCTGGCCGAGATGAAGTGTGCGAGTTGGCGTTGTCCAAGGTCTACGCTCTTAGGTGCGGCTCAAACGCGTCACGATCTTGAACGGCGTCATCCGAGCAGGTGCCTGCTCATTGAAGTGCCCGATTGTTGCGCGAGCGACGCCGAATATCGGCTTTATGGCAGCCCATTCAAAATCGGTGAGTCCATAACGTATGATTCGAGCGCCCAGTTTGGGGGGTGAATCACCAGCGCGCGGCCAAAAGCAACACTCCGGCCCGGCCCCGTGCTGCTTGCGGGCGCGCGCACCGACGTGATCCCCGTGTCTGGACGGTCAATCAGGGAGTGGCGGTGCAAGCGGCCGGGGGAGCAACGCGCTCCGAGCTAAAAGGCGTGTGGGAAATGGCAATGCGCCGCTGGCCTAGCGAAGGATCTTCCTGATGCATCCCAAATGGGACGCGCGGGCAGTTTATTCCACTGCTATGTGCCTCGCCGGGATTCCTAATCTGGCGTGTGGCCTCGCTGCGCCGATCGACGATAATCCCGTTGAGCGATTGGCAGGAGCGCGCAGCTGGATGCGTCGACGTCCGCGACCCGAGAATGACAACACCTGCTCTGAAATGGGCTTTATCGTTTGGCCGTCGATCGTTTGACTGACATCACGCTCGGGCTCGACAACAGGGCTGGCAAGAACAACGAAGTCCGTCAGCTCCTCGTGGATTTTCCATCGCGAAACCACACTGGATCATCATCCTCGCCTCGTCGACCCAGGAAGAGTTGCCACTCTGAGTTTCCAGGTTGGGAGATTGTAGAGCGGTTAGCTGGAATTTGGCGGTGATGGAAATTGTAATCGCCTCTTAGCGCTTCCTTCCAAAGAAACACAGTCGGTCCGATCACGACATGGCGATCGATCCGCTTCATAGGCCCCAGCGCGAGCGCAGCCGCCCGCTTGGGACACGGTACTCAATATGCAGATAATGTCAGCTGTTCTACTTTATTCTCGGCGATTTGTGACGGAAGCGTCGCTCGCCTGCACAACGTGGAGCGGCCCAGAAGTAGGCCGCGCACACAGTTTGAGGCTCCGGAATGTTGACATCGTCGTGCTTGCGCTTGTGGCCGGACTACCTTGGTCGACCAGCCTAACCAGTATACTTGGACTAGTCCTCTTCTTTGGCATTTTGACAACGATCCGCTCCGAGCGGATGCTCGCTACGATCAGTCGTCCTGCTGGCGCCCTGCCGCTGGCTCTCGTATTGCTAGCGGCGATAGGGGTCATCTGGGCCAACGAAGTACCCTGGCCAGAACGGCTCAGTGCTTTGGGGAAAATGACCAAGCTACTGCTGCTCCCGCTCCTGTTGTTCCACTTCCAATCCAGTGCGCGCGCTAAATGGGTGTTCGCGACCTTCGTAGTCTCGAACGTGATTCTGCTGATCTACTCGTTCGTTGCATCGACGATGCCGGAATTGGCGATGGTTCAAAGAACCGGTGGCTTCGGCGTTCCCGTGAGAAATTACATTGACCAAAGCCAGGGGTTTTCGCTTGTTGCCGTGGCTTTGGCAGGCCTTGCATTTGAGGCGGCGTCTCAGCAGAAGCGCTATTGGGGTGCGGCGCTGGGTGTGGTCAGCGTCATGTTCTTTGCTAACCTTGCCTTTATCAACGTCGCTCGAACAGCGTTTTTCTATTTGCCGATCATGCTGGTTCTCCTGGCCATACGTTACTCAAGCCAACGAACTGCGTTGGTCGCCGTCATCGGTGTCTGCATCTTATGCGGAGCGTTGTGGCAGGCATCTCCCAATCTGCAACGAAAAGTCTCTGCGATTTTCACAGAATTGGCTGCGTTCCAGCCAAATGCCCAAATTGGAGAGAAAGAACCTTCGGCAGCTGAAAGGCTCGAATTTTGGCGCAAGTCAATTCAGTTCATCGAAAGAGCTCCGGTCCTGGGCCATGGGACTGGTTCGATCCGACATCTTTTCGGGCAAGAATCGATCGGGCGAACTGGAATATCGGCCCTCGTTGTAAGCAATCCTCACAATCAGACGCTTGCTGCCGCGGTTCAATGGGGCAGCATCGGTATCGTCGTTGTCTGGGCGATGTGGATATCGCAGGTGCAGCTGTTCTGCAGCAGGGCCCTTGTTGCCTGGATCGGAATGCTTGCGGCAGTGCAGAATATTGCGAGCTCGGTTTTCAATTCGCACCTGATGGACGCGTACGAAGGCTGGCTTTACGTATTGGCGGTTGGGATTGCTGGCGGAGAACTGTTGCGGATTGAGGGGCGTAAGCGGGCCCGGCTGGAGTCCGCCATCGCGCCTGCTTCGCGCTAAGTAGGGCAAAAGCTATCCGCATCCGCGCCACGCCCAAAGATCTCTACGATTTTGGGACGTTCCGGCGCGGACCCGTTCATTTCAAAAATGATTTGGTGGAAGGCTCTTCAACATGGCTTCGGCGCGATGGCCTGCGCAACGGCGGCCTGGCGCGCGGCGAAACCGCGCATCCTCGCCCTAGCGATAATTGAGGGCGCACAGCGCGCGGATCGGTTGTCGTCACCATCAACGACCGTGGCCCCTCCGTGTGCGGCCGCGTATTGCGCCTGGCGCGCGCGCCGGCCGCACAACTCGGCTTCGTCGGATCTGGTGTGGCGCGGGTTGAGGCCGCAGTCATCGAATGAATTTCTGCGCTCGGTTGGCATTCGTGAACGCCGACTATGCAACACGTCCTGTGCAAAAGCGATTTTGCGAACCGCGCTGCCAAATGCGCTCAGCCCTGCAGATCAAGTTTACATCTGCAGGATGTCGCGCGCTTCGTACGCCAGGTCGCAATCAAGCCCGCTGAATGCGACCCCGTCGATTGGCCATGCTGGCGCCCCGTCGCCTCTCAAAGGCCGGCCGCTTCCAACGCCGTCTTGAACATCGAGTCGATGGGATTGGAATCGCTAAACGACCGAAAGCCGGGTTGAAACATCGACCTATCCGTCGGTCTCGATAAGGCAGGCTGCCCTGTCTGCAAGGGCCCAGCCCATGCCGGGTCGCAACCCATCCTTCCCTCTCGGCCGCTTCAAACAGGCGCCGCCCATGGTTCGCGTTACCATTCATTGATCCAGATTCGCATTTCGCCTTCGCCACGGTTGGCCCAGCTGAACCACGGAATGAATGTCAACCGCTGCGATTGCCGCTGTCCAGGCACTTTATCATAGTGATAAAGCGGTGCTTCCTCAGAGTGTCTATGCTGCAAACGAAAGCCCTCAGCCTGCAGCAAAAACTTGCCGGCGAGAAGACCAGTGCCTTCGCTAAGCGAAAACCGGCTATCTTCATCAAGCCAAACATTGTGGAGCTCCGGCCCGTTGTCGACTTCTTCCAGACAATAAACCAGAGGACCCCGCTGAATAGCCACTTTGCCGGCCAAGTGGCGAAGTTGCGGATGACCATACACGCGGCGTACCGGCATCGGCAGCAGCAATTTGAGGCGATCGCCCTGTTGCCACGTGCGGTGAATGTGCAAATAGCCTTTGCGGGACTCGCAATTGACGACCTCGCCGTTCAGCCTGGCCTCCGGCGCCGTGCACCATTCCGGCAGTCGCAGGGCGATCATGTGCGTGATTGGCTGGTCCGATTCTACGACGATCTCTACACAGTCCTCCCAGGGATAGTTGCCGCTCACGCGCAGGCGCAGCGTATGTTCTCCGACCGGCAGCGCCAGGCTGTTACCAATGTAGAGATTGACATAGAGCGCGTCGGGACGTGCCGTATAGATGTAATGGCCAATTGATGTGAAAAGGCGCGCAATGTTCGGCGGACAGCAGGCGCAGCCAAACCAGGGCTGTCGCACCGGTGTGACATGACTGTAGATGCGGTTGGACCGCAGCGTTTTGGGATGAACTTCGAGTGGATTGACATAGAAAAAGTGGCGTCCATCCAAGGCGATACTGCCCAGAACAGTGTTATAGAGCGCGCGCTCCATCACATCGGCATAGTGACTGTCCGCTTCCATCTCGAGCATCCGGCGGGCGAACATTATCAGGCCAATCGACGCGCAGCTTTCCGCGTACACAGTATCATTCGGCAGATCGTAGTCGCTACTGAACGCTTCGCCGGCACTTTGCGAACCGATACCGCCGGTCACATAGATCTGCCGCTGCACCATGTTTTGCCATAGCCGCAGGCAAGCTTGGCGTTGCTGCTCGTTCTGAAGTAAACGCGCCAGATGGGCAACCCCCGTCATGAGGTATACAAAGCGAACCGCGTGACCTGTTGCGGTTCGCTGCTCCGAGACTGGCAAGTGCGCCTGGCTATAGGCTTTATCTTTCACCACCAGGGGCGTGGCGTGTGATTTGCGGTGACGGGATCGCTTCTCATACTCTATGTCATAGAAGTGCGGCTCGGTGCCGCGTTGCTCCACGAAATAATTGGCGAGTGTGAGATATCGGCGCTCCTGGGTCACTTCGTAGAGGCGTGCCAATGCAAGTTCGATTTCCGGATGAGCATCATAGCCGTGTAACTGATGGCGCTCTGGCCCAAAATCCGCGGCGATACGGTCGGCCAGCCTGCAGACGACCTCCAGCAACCGCCGTTTTCCAGTAGCCAGAAAGAAAGCGACGCCAGCTTCAATCAAATGGCCGGCGCAGTAAAGCTCGTGGCATTCGCTTAAGTTGCTCCAGCGCTCCCCAGGTGCCTTTACCGTGAAGTAAGTGTTCAGATAACCGTCGCCGCACTGCGCGGCCGCAATCAGTTCAATCAGGTCATCGGCGGCTTTCTCCAGTTCTGGATTGGAGGTTTGGCACAGCGACCAGGCGACCGCTTCCAGCCATTTCGCGACATCACTGTCCTGAAAAACTGTACCGCAGAACTCGCCCTTTGCTCGGTTGGCGGCGATCCGGAAGTTCTCTATCGCATGGCTCGGTGTGACTTCGGGAATACGATCGTTCAGCGCCTCCCACTGATAAGGAATCGTCACGTCCCTCACCATTTGCTGGCACTTTCCAATAAGCGGATCCGTGATCGTTAAGTCATGGAGATTGACTTCCGTAAGCGTCGGCCGATTCATCTGCCTCTCTTTCGTGTTGGATGCACAGGCTCATAGGTCACGAAAGCCTGTGCGAGATCGTTGTTGAGATATCCGAGGCGCGAATTGGTGGCCCCAGCACGTCCTGCCCGCTTTGGTCAGCTCATTTCGCGTTCGTCGGAACCGCGGCGTGACGAGCGATTGAAGTATCTCTTTGGTCATGCAATCTGAACCAGCGGCGGAGAGTGAACTCACCTTCGTCGAACAGAATGGGACGTTCTATGACGCTCGACGCGAACGACATTGTCGATCTCCGTACATCGTGCTGACCAGCACGCTCAAACAGTCAAGACAGCAATTTCCGTGCCGGAACGGGCGCAGATTGTCCGCAACAATCACGTCGTCGGTGTCCAGCAGTCCATACCGGGTTCAATGTGGATTCTGTGCGCCACCTTTGGCGCGGATGGATTTTCGCTCCGCCTTGCTGATGCTCGAGTTCCGGCGGGACGCCACGCGCTTCGTGGTTCTGGCCGCCGTCAGAGAGCCCACGATCGCGTGGCTGCCTACAGCATGGCCTTCGAATGCAAGCAGGGCACGCGTGAACCGCTACACCGCCTTCATGAAGGCGCTTGAGCAGCTTCGCGTCCATCGCCCATCAGACCATGGGGCGCTGGCGTTGCAGACCAGGACATCGCCGCTCCGAAACCCCGAATGGTCTTCGGTGACGTAGGCGATCGCTCGTTCGCGTACAGCCGCGCTCTGCGCGAGCTTCTCGGGAATCTCGACGCGCGTCAGATTGGAGCTTCAGCCTGTAGCTCTCCATTCAGATGCGGCCCCGTAGAGCTCCGCTGTGTCGAACTTGGAGGAAGCGATTTACCCCTCGCGCCAGCCGCTACTTCGCCGGTTCGGGTCGGCGCCGCGACAAGCCCGTGATCAGGCCGGACTCGGAATCGATGATCCCGACGACCTTGATCTGGGTGAATTCGAGCACGGCGCTGCCGTCGTTGAGGACGCTGGGCTTGCGTCCCTCGACGATGCGCAGGTTGGGGCGTGGGCGGTGATCGATCATTGGGTCATTATAGAACATAACAAGAACAAAAGCAAGCGGGTCGGATGCGATATCGCCCCGCTCACCGAGTCTTTTCGACCGCACTGTTCTTTCCCGCCTCTGTGTTCATGCCCTTGGGAGCCGCTCATGAACTGCGCGGAAATTCTGCTCAAGAATTTGGTCGACCCGCTTTCTATTCTTTGCCTTCAACGAGCCACCGCGCGTCGATCGGAAGAGTGCGATTACACCGATCGCTCAGGGCTTCGCTACATCTATCGGGGCCGGGGACCTGCGGACCTTTTAATCGGTACGACGTGCCAATCCACTCAACGGCATGTTCGCCGGAAAGCGTTATGCGGGCCAGATTTGTGCCTTCCTCGGGGCGCGCCCGCAGATGGCGGGCCGGGCTTTACTCGCTGCGCTCACCGAGTCTTGGGTCGGTCCCATCGGGTGACAATCCCTTCTGTAATCCGAACTTGAAGATCAAGCCCTTTTCCAGGGCTTCACGTCTCGTTTTGGGATAAAAGCGACCCAGTCGGGATCGAAACGTTGAATTCTCGCTTTGATCTGTAGCAGTCACGCCGCCTTTTGCGGCTTCTGCTTCTGCTCGCACATCCATCCATCTAATACCACCGCCGCAGCCGCGCCTAGCAATTGCGCGACGACGAACGCGACGACCCCGCCGGGAGCGATCCCAGCGAATGTATCCGACAGCGACCGAGCAATCGTCACGGCTGGATTGGCAAAGGAGGTTGAGGCCGTGAACCAGTAGGCGGAAGTAATGTAGAGACCGACGGCGTACGGGATGGCCGTGGGCGTGCGCGCCGCACACCCGAATATCGTAAGCAGCAGCCCGAAGGTCGCAACGGCTTCGGCAAGCCATTGCGCGGCCCCGGTCCGCTGCGTCAGCGAAACTTGCAGGACCGGAAGTTCATACATCAGATGTGCCGTCCAGACACCTGCGATGCCGCCGACGATCTGAGCTGCGATATAAATCGGCGCAGCGGTCCATGGTAGCTTGTTACGCCAAGCCAGAGCGAGCGTCACGGCCGGATTGAAATGCGCGCCGGAGATAGGACCGAAGACGAGGATGAGAACGACAAGGATTGCGCCAGTCGGAATGGTGTTGCAGAGAAGTGCAAGCGCGATGTTTCCGCCCGCCAGCTTCTGCGCCATGATCCCTGAGCCAACGACCGCTGCGAGCAGGAATGCGGTGCCGAGCCATTCGGCAACGATGGAACGGGCGAGCGACGGCATCAATGGCGTTCCGTTGCCCGCGTCGCCCCTTCAATCTCGCCGATTGCGCGGAGCTTGCTCGAGAGGCTGAGTTCGTCAAACGAGCGCAGCGGCAATGATGTGAAGATACTGATGCGCTGATTGAGGAGACGATATGCTTCCTTGAAGGCCAGCGCGACTTCGGCCGGAGTGCCGGTGGCTTCCGCAGGATCAGGGATACCCCAGTGTGCCGTCATCGGCTGGCCGGGCCAGACTGGGCAGACTTCCTCTGCGGCGTTGTCGCAGACGGTGATGACAAAATCGAGTTTCGGTGCCTTGAGGAACTCAACCCAGGACTTTGAACGAAAACCCCTGGTGTTATAGCCCAGGCTGCGCAACAGTCGTAACGTCTCAGGATGGACTCGGCCCTTCGGCTGACTACCAGCGCTGTAGGCGCGGAATTTTCCCGCTCCAATCCTGTTGAGGACCGCTTCCGCAATGACCGAGCGCGCCGAGTTGCCGGTGCAGAGAAACAAGACACTGTATGGGTGATCGGCCATCTCGAATGTCCCTAGTTGCAGCAGGCCGTGGCTTCCTTCGCAACCGGCTGCGGCGCGCGGCACGCGCTCTGCTTCTCATGAGCGATCCGCACTGCGTTCTCGCCCGTACCGTCGCCATAGACCGTGCTTTCGCCTGTCGTATGGAAGGTCTCCCAGGCGATGCCAGCGGGATCATCGATCCAGGACTTCTCAGATTTGGCATAGCAGCAGGTCGTCTGGCCCTGCTCGACGACCTCACCGCCCGCCTGCCGCAGGCGCTCATAAACCTCGTGTAGTTCCTCCGTCTTCTCCACCTGGATGCCGAGGTGATCGAGGCCGGGTTCGCGCCCGCGCGTCGAGATCGCGAAATTGACGCGCGGATCGTCCAGCATCCATTTCGCGTAGTCAGACTTCGCCACCGATGGCTGCGCTGCAAACAGTGCGGAATAAAATTGAATGGAATGGGGAATGTCCGCGACCGACACATGAACATGGAGACGCTTCATGGGCTATCCTTTCAGGATGGGACTCTCGTGCGTGTGCGGGCGGACTTGCATACCGCGGCCGGCGCGCAGGACACCCCGCCGCAGCAATTTTCAGTGAGAAAAGCGATCAGCGCGTTCATGACCTCAAAACGCGCGGCATAGATGATCGAGCGGCCGTCGCGCCGAGAGCTGACGAGACCGGCGGTCCGTAGCCGGTCAAAGTGAAACGTCAGTGTGTTTGGCGCGACACCGAGCGCGTCAGCAACGGCACCAGCCGGCATGCCGTCCGGCCCTGCCCCTACGAGCAAGCGGAATACATCGAGGCGATTATCCTGCGCGAGCGCGGCCAGCGCACTCACAGCATCTGTCTTTTCCATAATTCAACGACTATTGAATTGACGATCAAATGTCAAGCAACGATAGATAAGTGGCATGTATGGAGACACGACCTCCATCGGGGGGATTGCCATTCCCTCGACCGATCCAGCGTTTCTTGAAGTGACTGTGGGCCTGCATATCCCGCTCGGGATCGCTTGCGTTCTCGCAAGGGTGGTCGCGCTGCTCTTACAGAAGCGCCGGGGGCGTCATTCTACGTTCGGTACGATCTACTTCTGGTGCCTGCTCGCGTTGTTCGCCTCCGTGACATTTCTCTCGATCATGCGCTGGAGCGAAAATTTTCACCTGTTCGTTCTGGGAGCTTGTTCCTTCGGCTGCGCATGGTTTGGTCGCTCGGCACTTCGGCTGCGTTGGAGACATTGGATCAGATTACACATGACTGGAATGAGCTTGTCTTATGTCCTGCTGGTGATCGCTTTCTATGTTGACAATGGAAAGCAACTGCCAAACTGGAAAGATCTTCCGCACGTCACGTATTGGCCGCTCCCTCTCCTCGTCGCGGCACCGCTGCTCCTACGGGCGCTCCTCTACCATCCCTTAGTGCTTGCGGCCCGCAAATCTTGATCAAATCCGACGCTGGTCGTGATAGCAAATGAGATTATCGCTTTGGCGGCGCTCCGTTCCGTCGGTCACGCTCTACTCGCAGGCATACGCCCGCGACCGGAGCCGCGAAGCGTCTCCGCCCCTTGGGTAACGATCGTTGCCGCCTACGGCTTCTGCCTGGTCCGCGCTTCTGTTCGGAGTCGACCATTGGGTCGCTCCATGATGGCGTCCGGCGAGGCTAGGTCGTCCAAGCTCACAAACGTGCTTGAATCCGCACAGGGATCGAAGCAGACTGACCTACCCCACGTCCTCGGCAGAGCAGACGGCTACGCCGGAATGACACTCAAGTCGCTCGCGGGGCGGGCGGCTGGCCGAAGTGAAAGTCTGTGCGCCAGCCAACTTTCTCGCGACTGCTACGCATGCTTTCTTCATGCCTATGCGCTTGGCGAGTTGTGAGGTTGCCCTCGCCGACAGAGCCGCCCCTGGCCTTCTCAAGGGCGATCGGACGGCAAGCGGTACGCCCCGGCAATGGCAGAAGTCACGGCTATTTTCCGCCGGCGCGTTCCGCGCCTTTGCATCGCGAAACAAAATAGCCGTGCCTCTACCATCCTTCGCTCTGCTTCGGCCCTCCGCTTCGCTTCAGGTTCTGGTCCGTTCCGCCCGCCGTCAGGTGATCGCCACGAAGGCCGCGATGGGCGCGGCCGATACGGCAAAGGACCTCACCCATGACGACCGACCACCACAACCCTCATTCCGAGCCACCCCATGCTTCGTCCCCGACCGATCACGTTCTCGCTGAACTTCAGCTCTTCGGTTTCCATCCCTTACAGGATGAGCCCGATCCACGGCCGCTTCCCGAAAGCAAGGCCATCACTGGCGCCATCGCCGACATCTTCGATGCGTTAGTCTCGACCCTGAATGACACGCGCCTCGAACCGGACCTTGAAGACTTGCTGTGGTCGACCGTCAATCTCTTTCATCGTGCAGCGGACCGCATTGAACGCCAGCTCGATGCCAACGAGCAAGCGCAGCAGAGGAGCCAGCGCGAGCAAAACGGCTCAGAAGTGCGATCCGTCGAGCTCGAACGGCTCACTGCCCAGGGCATCACGCTCATCGAACGCCGCAATACCATGGAACTCCTCCGCGATCAGGCTGCCGAATATTTCGAAGTCCACACGGGTTCGCCTTGGCGGCCGCGCTCCGGCTCAGTCGTCAGCCATCGTAACCTCACGGCCGCGATGATCGACAGTCGCGATTTTATCGCTGCCAGGCGTCGGGCCGAAACCGAGGTCATGCTTCCACCCGGACCAAAGATCGCGTTCACCGGTGGGCTCGATTTCAATGACGTCTCGCTCGTCTGGGATCGGCTCGACAAGGTCCGCGCGAAACATCCCGATATGGTTCTGCTCCACGGCGGCTCGCCGAAAGGCGCCGAGTTGATCGCTGCAAAATGGGCCAACAATCGGAAAGTGCCGCAGATCGCCTTCAAACCGGACTGGACGAAACATGCGAAGGCCGCACCATTCAAGCGCAATGATGTGATGCTGGAGGTCATGCCGATCGGAGTCATGCATTTCCCCGGCACAGGGATTCAGGACAACCTCGCCGACAAGGCAAAAAAGCTTGGCATTCCGGTCTGGAGATTCGGCAGGGACGGCGCGTGAGCGCCGTCTTAGCGGGCGATAAAAGGGACGGGGCAGCAAATTGAACGGACCGATGTGGCGGGACTCAACGTGTGCATCAGACGGGTATTCGTTGGCAGCTCTCTACGATCCTTTGGAGTTCCACTATTGCGCTTGCCGTGATGTACAGAGAGTGCTTGCTCCGATTGCTGCCGTTCCGGGAGAGCAGAGGCATGACGATGGCTAGGTGCTAAGCCATCCCGCGGTATTCATCGGTTACCTTCCGTCAGCCGGCCTCTGATTCGGATCACCTACCTAAGATTCCGTATACGAAACAGTGAGGTTTTCGCAGATCGACGCGAACGCTTTTTTCGCTTCCGCGTCCTCGAAACAAAACCGTGCCCCTTTCTCGCAGCGCTCAATCGACCAGTCCGCCTTGTGTCCTCGTGAAACGCGGGATGCCTCTTCGCGCAACTGATCCAATAGTCTTCCGTGGGCACGCACAATCACACAGTTTTCCATCTGAACGCTCATTGGAGAAGGCAACATAGGCGAGGCGATACATAGCCGGAAAGGCCCTGCTATAACAAATGCGAAGCTGCGGCTAGCCGCTGTCCAGTGTTCCTCGGACACGATGTCCAAGCTCGAGCGCGTGTTTTTCTCGCTGGCCAGCCCTTTTGCGTTGAATTCCTGCAGCTACCGAGGATGTGCAGCGTAAAATTCCAGCCAGAGCCTGTGCTATTTTTTGGTCGGATAGCAGGTTTTGGCGCGCGCCTGGGCTGGGCGACTTCTAAAAAATGCGATTGATCGTGCTGGTCGCGTTGTTCCCCGTGATGGCTCAAATGTTTATTGGGGGTGGACGAATGCTTATCTGGCCTGCCTATTTGCGCTCGCGATTGGCGCAGTTGCGGGTCGTCAGATCAAGCGAGCAATGATCTGCCGCGCCCACGCCGAGATGCACAGGGTCTACGGCGTCGGTTGGGGAGAAGGATAACTGACGCGCCAATTTGTTTTCCGAAGCACTGGACGGCTGATCCGTGCATGATTGGCCTTATCCAGGAATGGCTGAAGGCGAACGTTTTAAGACCGGTTCGTGACCATCAGCCGCTTCACGGCGAACCGTCGCACTGCGCCTCGGTATGGCAGACGGTAAGCCTTCAAATTCCTCGGCTTCACCTTCAGCGGAGGTCCGCGCAATGGGCGCTTCGCTGAAGCGAAGGACTCGTGGCTCGCCGCAAGCGCGCGTTTCTGTGAAACACTCAAAATGGGAGTCGAGCGCTCAAAATGGCTCTACTCGAATCCGTGCAGGGGCCATTAGCAATGATGGTCCCCATCTTTTGGCGCTCGCTTGCTCACCGAATCCCGGCCGCTAGGAAGGCGAACCGGACCGAGGTCGTGCGCAGTTCTTCCCATTACCAGACGAACTTCGCGCCGTCCGGTAGTTCGCAGACGAATTCGCCCTGGTTGACGACTTCGGTCGCCCCAACAGTCAGCTTGGAGGCCCGCACCGTGAGCTTGCCTTCGCGGCTGAGGCTGTGGCGAATGTATTCCGTCACCGGGTGTCCCGAGCTGTCGACCGTTTGATGCGCATTGGCAAAGCTGATGCCGTGCTGCGTGCTCACTCTGAAGGCGCTGATAACTAGTCCGCCCTGCACAGCCGGCCCGGGCTTACCGCCATCGATGGTGGTACAGCGGCTGAGATCCAGTACGAGCCTGACATCCTTGCCGGCCTGCAGGGCGCTGAGCACCTCGGCGTATTTCGGCGAGGGATCATCAGCCTTGGCGATCGGGCTCACGCTTGCAGCCAAAAGCAAGGACAACAGGATCGACAGGCCTCTCGCACTAAACTGCATATGCTCTTCTCCTCCACAAGGACCACTGGCCGCGCAAGCAGCAACCTGCCCGATGTCATATTCGCAAACAGTTTGGCGCATTCCCGACATCAGGCACGTTGTCCTTACGACAACATGTGCTGCTACCACACACAAGCGGTAGCGAGGCCAACCTAACGTCACAACCTCGTACGTAAGGTTTTCGAAGTAACGTCACGGTTTTGCGATATCCGATGCGCTGTCTAATCCCGGTAGTCGCAGTTGCGAGGGAGTGGAAACCTTTCGGGGCGGCGAAATACCGCCGTCTGCTGCAGTCTCCGTCTGAAAAGCGCAGGTCTTCAAAAAGACGAGCACGAGGCAGGATCTCGAACGTTCATACCTAAGCTCTTTGATCTCATCATAGAGCATTGCAAGGTGGCAAATGATGCCGCGCGTCCGACGAACATCGCTCTGCAAAGCGGCTTAGGCACCGTTCAAAGAATCTTAGCTTACGGGGGCGCTGCGAAATCATCGCGACATTTCTGATGGGACCCTACGTAATGATACGGAGGGCGGCTGTCGCACTTTCTTGATCTACGAATTGCATCTTCTTTTACATGACACCATACAGACCAATCTACGATCCGCATCTCTGGCGAGGTCGTGCGCAAGCAACGCGGACCAAAGCCGATTTGCTTGGGCCCGGCAAACCCAGAGACAGGCTTCTGAAAATCGCCGAAGAATACGACAAGCTGGCCAGGCACGCCGAGGAGTGTGGCCCCCACAGAGACGGTGAAGATCTGGATTCGCGTCGCGATTTCTGATCGTTCTCCGCTTTTCTCGACTAAACCCTCGAGTGGCTCGCTCCTAAGGCCAAGACAAGCGTCTTGGCCCGATCTCGGCCAAGTCTTTCGTACGCCGGTGCCTCGTCGGCCCGCGGACGCCCGGACGCTTAAGCGAAACTCACCGCATCATGCGCGTTGCCAATCCGCAACGTGCGTGCTCCCCGGTGCAGATTGCTCGCAGTGCACACACTTTTGCCGATAACTGATTTCAGAACAGAGACGACGACCAAGAGGGGCAATTCAGTATTGATTCAAGCCGAAAAATCCGTAGTCGACTACATGCTCGCATCATTGACAATCAGCGCTCTGCAGAATCGGGTCGCTCCCACCCACGAACAGGTGATGCATCATTTGGAACTTGCCTGCCATCGAGCAGGTCTTGTACGGACGCCAGCATCTATAATCCGGATATTGGAGCATATCTCACGCGAGATCAGTAAGGCAGATTCGGTGTTGGAGTTCATCGGCTGCGGAGAGGGGCACCCGCACTGAGTTGACGAATGAAGATCCTGATGCTCCTAGTCGTCATGCGATCTAAGTGGAAGGGATTGGCGGGCGGACTTGAGTTTTCGGTCTCGCAGCCCGTCCCGTCGTGATCTTTAGAGCGATGCAAAGTCATCTTGGCTTTGAGGCTGCCGCCGGTTTTGGGATGCCTTAAGGAAGCTGTCGCGAGCGCGGCGAGCCGCCACGGTCGCGAACGGGCTGTCGACCGGATGCTCTCCATGCTCGGCTCGCAATTCATGGGTAGGCGAGAAGCAGCGCCCAGCTATTCTCGATCAAGCATTCGACCACCTTGTCACCCTTGGCTCGTCACCCAAATTGGTGAGGTGGGTAGTTGCGAGGTGATGTCCGCGACATTCCAATCATCGATTGTGGAGATCCATCCGGCAGGACACGGTTTTTTGCAACGTTCGAATATGCCGAAAATTTCATTCAGTGACAGATCATTTTGCGAGTAACGGAACTTGCGAAACGGCGAAATGAGCTCCCAACTCAACAAGAGAGATTGTGCGTTAGAGAGATCGGTTTGGAATTGGCGAGGTCAGCTGGTGAGCGCCCGTCTTATTCAACTAAAAGCTCACTCCGCGGCTAAATCTTTCTCGGGACCGCAATTACCGCAGAAACAAATTTCATCTCCCATCCAACGCGGATTGTGTCTCGATTTCATCACGTTTTCGTTCTATACGTTGGGTTGCGCCGTGGTGGTGGTGGAAGGCGCAATCCGTACATCTATGAACGGGGACCACCACCGTGTTTGCCCTTGGACTTGCCCTCAATCTCGCTGGGCTCGGCCTTCTGTTGTGGCTGACCTTTGCTCTCGCAGTATATGCGCTCCCATTCTTTGTTGCAGTCAGTGCCGCTGTAATGGCGTTGGATCGCGGCGGCGGAATTGCTGGTGCGCTCATTGTCGGCATCATCAGTGCCGCCTTGACGCTCGTCATTAGTCAGCTTGCCCATTCCATGGCGCGGCTGATCTTCTTGCGAGGCATGATCGGCGCGGTTTTTGCCGTTCCGGCGGGAATTGCTGGTTACCATGTGACGCTCGCGTTATCGCAGATCGCCGTACCATGGCCGTTCTGGCGTGAGACCTTCGCTTGCGTCGGCGCAATCTTCATCGCCTGGAGGGCCTGGATGCAGATCGGTGTCTTCGAGCGAGGAGTGAAGCCGGGCGGGGTAACCAAATCAACCGGTCCTGACGTCCGTGACGCCTGAGGAAACCTCCTTCCGCTACATCTGGGGTTGCTTTGCTCTAGCGGGGTGTCCAGACCATCTCGTTGATGAAGCTCTCAGGACATGGCGGCCTTCGTTGCGCTCGATCCCGCTGTGCCGACCTCATTCGGCCCTTTATGCGCCGTCGACGATGGCTGTCGGCTGTGGTTGTTGCCCAACGGCAATGTCGCCTTTTCCCGCAGGCTCTTTCTTTCTCTACTTCGAAACCGGTCGCCTTCTTGTGCGGCAAAGCGAGCTCTGCCACGTCTTTCCCGTTTAAGTCTGTGTTCGGCGCTCGGACGCACCTCGCCTCGTTGGCTTGATCTGGCCGAAGACCGGCTGCGCCTCGATCGTCTGAGCCGCAACGCCGTCGGTTGAGACTTTCTTCCCCTGGGCTACGCCCATTCCTCGCGAGACAAGAAAGTCTCCCCGCCGGCGTCCTCCGCTTAACGCTTCGGCCCGCGGGAAGAGGCGGGTGCGTCGCCGATCGTCTTCGGCCGTCAGATCGCCATCGAGGCCGCGGTGGTCGCGG
>NZ_JBANBK010000064.1:0-50322 GCF_053572325.1 Bradyrhizobium sp. UFLA05-112
CAGTCGCCTGCGACGATGTCCGTGCTGTACTGCTCTCATCCAAAGACGTACCGTGCGGATGATTTTATGACACAGTAGGACTAAAACGCCATGAGATTAGGATGAATCGTCATCCGCTCCACACTTTTCCTGATCATGCTCCAGCAAATTTGTACGCCTACAGTGCGGACGACGGAAAACGGACCTGGATCGTCAGCCCCGGCGCGTTGTCATGGAGTACGATCTCAGCACCGTGCAGCCGCACGATCGCGGCGACGAGGCTCAAGCCTAGGCCGTTGCCTGGCGTGTAGCGACTCTGCTCGAGTCTGTAAAAGCGCTTGAATACGTGGTCCCGCTGATCTTTCGGGATGCCGGGCCCGTCGTCCTCGATCGAGATCAGCGCGCCACCGTCGCTGGACTTGCAGATCACGGTCACCTGCCCGTTCGCGCGGCCATGCTTGATCGCATTGTCGACGAGGTTGGCGATGGCGTCGAACAGCAGGTCGCGGTCGCCGGTGACCCTGACCTCGCGGTCGCCCGTCAAATTGAGACGGGTTGCCACCTGCTCGGCGGCGGCATCGTAGAGCTCGACGACTTCGCCGGCGATCTCCACGAGGTTCAGCTCGCGGAACGCGCCCTTGCGCGCGCGGGTCTCGATCTCGGATATCCGCGTGATGGAGGCGAACATTCCGAGCACGGCATCGAGGTCGGCGATGGTATCGCCGATCAGCGCAGCGTCGGCTTCGCTGTTGCGCGGGGCATGATAGGCCTTTTCCAGCCGGCCGCGCATGCGCGTCAGCGGCGTGCGCAGATCGTGCGCGACGTTGTCGCTGACCTGCTTGACCTCGCCCATCAGGGTCTCGATGCGGTCGAGCATCTGGTTGAGGTTTTCAGCGACGCTGTCCCATTCGTCGTGGCTGCCGCGCAAGGGAATGCGCTGGTCAAGGCCCGAGAGCATGATGGCGCGGCTGGTGGCGTTGATCTGCTCGATGCGGCCGACCGTACGCCGCGTCACCAGTACCGCGGCGACCGCGGCGAGCACCAGCAGCAGCAGGGCGACCGCGATCATGGCAAGCTCGATCATTCCGGTGAAGCCGTCGTGATCGCCGACATCGCCGACCCGGCTCTGCACATAGGCGAGCGTCCCATAGTAGACATAGGCGATGATCGCCGCGACGATCAGGCCGAAGACCGCGATCGCGATCAGCGCCAGGCGGAACGTCGATGATTTGAGCGTGTTAGCGAGGAGCACGGAGGCAATATCCGATGCCGCGGATGGTGTGGATCAGCGGATAGGCCTGGCTGTCGTCGACCTTGCGGCGGACACGGCCGACATAGACGTCGATGATGTTTGTGGAGGGATCGAAATGCAGGTCCCAGACGTGCTGGAGCAGCATCGCGCGGGAGACGACGCGCCCCTCGTTGCGGACGAGATATTCGAGCAGCTGGAATTCACGTGGCAGCAATGGGATCTTCTTGCCGCGGCGGCTGGCGCTGCGGGAGATCAGGTCAACCGCGAGATCGCCGACGCGCAAGATCGTCTCCTTGGCGATCGTCTCGCTGCGGCGGCCGAGCGCTTCGAGGCGCGCGAGCAACTCGACGAAGGAGAACGGCTTGACGAGATAGTCGTCACCGCCGGCGCGCAGGCCCCGCACGCGGTCGTCGACCTCGCCGAGCGCGGAGATGATCAGGAAAGGCGACGCGATACCGTCATCGCGCAGCTGGCGCATCACCGTGATGCCGTCGATGTCGGGCAGCATGCGATCGATGGTGATCACGGCATAGTCGCGCTCGCTGCCGCGGCTGATCGCCTCGCGGCCGGTCGCGGCGAGATCGACCTCGTAGCCGCTGGTCGTCAGCTCTTCTGCGAGCTGGCCTGCGGTCTCCAGGTCGTCCTCGACGACGAGAATGCGGCGGTGACCTCCGCTCATGGCTCAACCCGTGGCTCAACTTCTTGCGACGATCGCCACCAGACTATCCCGTTCCGGGGCAGGGCGGAACTGCCCGGCGGCGATCGCGACAACGGTGCGGTTACGCGATGCTAGTACCAATCGTCCCCGCACACATTGACCCACTGCCAGCCCCAGGGCGTCCAGCTCTGCCGCCAGCAGCCACCGTAAAAGCCAGCATAGACGAAAGGCGCGCCGAAGAAGGCGAAGCGACGATGGTGCCGGAAGAAGAAGGCGTGGCGGCCGATGAAGGGCCTGCCGTGCCAGCCGGCACCGGCGAAGCGCGGCCCGACGAAGGCAGCGCGGGCGGCCATTGGGTTGCCTGCAAAGCGCGATGCGAAGGCCGCACGGCCTGCAATCGGTGCGCCGGCAAAGCGCGCGCCACCAAAACTCGCGCCAGCGAAGCGCGCGCCGCCCATGCCGCCAAAATGAGCGCCGCCCATACCGCCGCCCATGCCACCACCACGAAAGCCACCGCCGCCCATGCCGCCACCACCCATATGGCCGCCACCGCCGCCGAAGCCGCCGCCATGCCCGCCGCCGCCACCGCGTTGTGCGAGGACGGGCGACGCAACCGCCAGCGTCGCGGCGACTGCCGCTGCGACGAGGCCTGTGAGAAGCCTGTTGTTCATCGGAAAACCTCCTTGCAGTGCGGCGACATGCCTCGCCGCCCGAGGAGGCTCAGGAGATGAGAATAGACGGGCTCCTTCAACTTACAAATGCGCCAGATTCTAACGCAGAAGTTAATTTGCGCGGCTCGCCTTACGCCGGTTTGCCGCGGCCACTCTTTTCAGCGGCGCGACGCAGCGCTTCGGCGAGCGCGCCGCCGCCGGAGGATTCCTGCTTGCGCGGCGCCGAGGAGGTCATGCGGCCGGAGTTGCGCGAATTGTCGCGCTGCATGCCGGGCGCGTCCTTCGTGGCTCCGACTTCGTCGTCGAGGCGCAGCGTCAGCGAGATGCGCTTGCGGGCGACCTCGACGTCCAGCACCTTCACCTTGACGATGTCGCCCGGCTTCACCACCTCGCGCGGATCCTTGATGAAATTCTTGGACATTGCCGAGATGTGCACGAGGCCGTCCTGGTGCACGCCGATATCGACGAAGGCGCCGAAGGCGGCGACGTTGGTGACCGTGCCCTCGAGGATCATGCCCTTCTTGAGGTCCTTGATCTCCTCGACGCCTTCCTTGAACACCGCCGCCTTGAACGCCGGACGCGGGTCGCGGCCGGGTTTTTCAAGTTCGCGCAGGATGTCGGTGACGGTCGGCAGACCGAAGGTTTCGTCGACATAGTCCTTCGGCTTCAGTGTACGGACAACGTCGCTGTTGCCGATCAGCGCCTTGATGTCGCTCTTGGTGGCGCCGAGGATTCTGCGTACCACTGGATAGGCTTCCGGATGCACGCCGGAAGCATCGAGCGGATCCTCGCCGCCGAGGATGCGCAGGAAGCCCGCGCATTGCTCGAACGCCTTGGGTCCCAGCCGTGGCACGTCCTTGAGCGCCTTGCGCGACTTGAACGGACCGTTGGCGTCGCGATGCTGCACGATGCTTGTGGCAAGGCCCGCACCGACGCCCGACACGCGCGCGAGCAGCGGCGCGGAGGCGGTGTTGACGTCGACACCGACGGCGTTCACGCAGTCCTCGACCACGGCATCGAGCGACTTGGCGAGCTTGGCCTGGCCCAGATCGTGCTGGTACTGGCCGACGCCGATCGCCTTGGGCTCGATCTTGACGAGCTCAGCGAGCGGATCCTGGAGGCGCCGGGCGATCGAGACCGCACCGCGCAAGGTAACGTCCAGGCCTGGCAATTCCTGCGAGGCGAAGGCCGAGGCCGAATAGACCGACGCGCCGGCTTCCGACACCACGATCTTGGTCATCTTCAGCTCGGCCAGGCCCTTGACGAGCTCGGTCGCGAGCTTGTCGGTCTCGCGCGAGGCGGTGCCGTTGCCGATGGCAATCAGCTCGACGCGATGCTTCAGCGCGAGCCGGCCGAGGGTCGCAAGCGACTCGTTCCACTGCCGCTGCGGCTCGTGCGGATAGATTGCGGTGGTGTCGACCACCTTGCCGGTCGCATCGATTACCGCGACCTTGACGCCGGTGCGGTAGCCGGGATCCAGTCCCATGGTGACGCGAGTGCCGGCGGGCGCGGCCAGCAGGAGATCGCGCAGATTGGAGGCGAACACGCGCACGGCCTCGGTCTCGGCCGCGTTCCACAGCCGCATGCGCAGATCGATATTCAGATGCACCTGGATCTTGGTACGCCAGGCCCAGCGTACTGTGTCGATCAGCCAGCGGTCGCCCGCGCGCTTGAGGTCGGCAATGCCGAACCGTTTCATGATCCTCAATTCATAGGCGCTCGGCACGCCCGCCGGCGGCACTTCGGCCTCGGCCTGGATCTGGAGATCGAGGATCTCCTCCTTCTCGCCGCGGAACATCGCGAGGATGCGATGCGACGGGAGTTTTGTCAGTGGCTCGGAGAACTCAAAGTAGTCGGCGAATTTCTCGCCCTCGGTCTTCTTGCCGTCGCGCACCTTGGAGGCCATCCGCGCATTGGTCCACATCTCCTCGCGCAAGCTCCCGATCAAATCGGCGTCCTCGTCGAAGCGCTCGACCAGGATGGCGCGGGCGCCATCGAGCGCGGCAGCAGCATCCGCGACGCCCTTCTCCGCGTTGACGAACGTTTCCGCCACCAGCTTCGGATCGTTGGTGGGCTCCGCCATCAACTGGTCGGCGAGTGGCTCGAGGCCGGCCTCCTTGGCAATCTCCGCCTTGGTGCGGCGCTTGGGCTTGAACGGCAGGTAGATGTCCTCCAGGCGCGCCTTGCTGTCGGCGCCCATGATGGTGGCCTCCAGCGTCGCGTCGAGCTTGCCCTGCTCGCGGATCGATTCGAGGATCGCCTTGCGGCGGTCTTCGAGCTCGCGCAGGTAGACAAGGCGCTCTTCCAGCGTGCGGAGCTGCGCGTCGTCGAGCGCACCGGTGGCTTCCTTGCGGTAGCGAGCGATGAAGGGAACCGTGGCGCCACCGTCGAGCAGCTCCACCGCCGCCTGAACCTGCTCCTCCCGGGCCCCGAGCTCCTGCGCAATCTTCTGGTTGATGTTTGCCACGCCAGTTTCCTCTAATCAAAGCACGCGACGCGAACCGAACCGACGGCCCGCGGGACGCCGCTTATGGACCATCCCGACTTGATTCATCAAGGTACGACACCGAACAGTCGACAAGGGATTTTTTTGTTGCGCTGATGCGATCTCGCCACATTCGGCTGGTTGCCGCGGCTGGCGCGCCCTTCATTGCGAGCGTGGGCGCCGACACTCCAGACTATCGAGATTCCGAAGCTCTACAAACCAAGCCATTTGCGCCGCGGAGCACTTGTAGCCCGGACGGAGCGAAGCGAAATCCGGGCCACCCGATTTGCCCGGTCGTCAACGCTTACGGCGCGACTCGTCGAGGGTCTTCAATCTCAGGATTTAGTCACGCGCGCGTGCCGCCAGGACCGCCGCAAAATCTCCGGATTCGGCGGCGCAGCCATGCGGGTCCTGTCGATTGACACACCCTCTCGCGAAACTATGTTCGCCGCCGAACGAGAGGATTGAATCGCGATGACCTTGCCGATGAGCTGGAATGAATGGGCGCAACACGATGGCGTAGCGCTGGCCGCATGCGTCAAGAAAGGCGACCTCACGCCTGCCGAATTGGCGCGCCAGGCCGCGGCCGCGGTGGCGAAGGTCGATACCGCGCTGTCCGGCGTGGTCGAGCTGTTCGACGACGTGATCGCGGATCCCGCCAAGGACGGCGCCAACCTCACCGGCCCGTTCGCCGGCCTGCCCTTCCTGATGAAGGATCTCGGGCCCACCATGAAAGGCCGCTTGCAGGAAATGGGCTCGCTGCTGATGCGCGGCAATCGCGCAGGCGCCGACACCTTCCTGACCTCGAAATTCCGCCAGGCCGGATTGAACCTGATCGGACGCACCACGACGCCGGAGTTCGGGGTATGCAGCTCCGCCGACAACCCGGCCGTCTATGTCACGCGCAACCCCTGGAACACCGACTACACCACCTGCGGCTCGTCGGCAGGCAGCGCCGCATCGGTCGCCGCCGGCATCGTGCCGATTGCGCATGCGACCGACGGCGGTGGCTCGATCCGCATTCCTGCAGGGGTCAACGGCAATATCGGGCTGAAGGTGTCACGCGGCGTGTTCTCGCTCGCGCCGCACATGTCCGATCTCACCGGCCTCGTTTCGATCCAGGGCTGCCAGTCGCGCAGCGTGCGCGACACCGCGGCCTTCGTCGATCATGCCCGGGGACCTGCGCCCGGCGAGTTCATGCCGTTCTGGACCACGGCGCAGCCCTATACCGATATGATCAAGCGCGATCCGGGCAAGCTCCGCATCGCGCTGTCGCATCAATGGGGCGATTATCGCGCGACGCCGCACATCGCAGCCGAACTGCAGAAAGTCGGCCGCTTCCTCGAAGGCCTCGGCCATCACGTCGACTTTGCCCTGCCCGAGCTCGATTTTCGCGCCGCTTTCGACGCGCAGACGACCTGCTACATCTCCAACTTCGCCGTCGTGATCTCCAACATGCTCGCCGCGCGCGGGCTGGAGCGGCCGCCGGAGGATCTGATCGAGCCGATGAACATCCGGATCTGGGAGGCGGGCCGGCACACGAGCTTTGCCGAGCGGGCAAAAATGCAGGCGGTGTTCAACACGACATCGCGCGGCTTCGGCGGCTTCTTCGAGCAGTGGGACGTCATCCTGACGCCGATCACCGGGCTTCCGACGCCGAAGGTCGGCACCAAGGAGTATCTCACGATCTCCGACAATCCGGATGTGCTGGACTGGTTCGGCAATCTCTGGCGCAATTTTGCCTTCACGCCGCTGGCGAACCTCTGCGGCATGCCGGCGATCTCGCTGCCACTCGCCGAGAACGAGCACGGCCTGCCGCTCGGCATCCAGGCCATCGCCAAGCAGGCCAATGACGGCCTGCTGCTTCAACTCGCCGCGCAGATCGAGCGCGCCATCGACGGCAAGTGGAATGCCGGCAAGAAGCCGAAGGTGCACGTGACGAAGGGATGAGCGCGCGACTGCTTGACCTGCGTAGGGTGGATTAGTTCTACTGCGTCACAAGCACTCTTTCCTCGTCCTGAGGAGCGCGGAACGCGCGTCTCGAAGGATGGCCGCGGGTGAGATCCGGGCCTTCATGGTTCGAGACGCGCTCCGCGCTCCTCACCATGAGGGTCTTTGACGCAGTAGAACTAACCCACCCTACGAAGCGATCAATTCTTCATGGCCGGAATCGTCTCCATCGGCTGCTGCTGGCCCTGCTGCATCATGGCGAGCGCCTTGTCGAGCGCTTCGCGCAGGGCGATGGCGGCGGCAGGACTGCAGCGGATGTGTCCGGTCTGGATCACGTCGACCCGGACGCCCGGACCCACCGGCATCAAAAGGTTCGCGGCGAGCTCGATCTGGATCGCGCCGTTGTGATGGCCGAAGCAGGACACGCCGTCGAAATAGATGAACGGCGCCCGCTCGGCGCTTCCTGTCGAAATCGTCACGCCCCCTGAACTGGTCGCCGGCGCGTCGGGGTCTGCCATGGGGTTCCTCGTCGTTCTCAAAACAGATGATCCCGCAGCATCGTTGCTTCGTCCTCGCCTGTCGAGCCCCGAATGAAGCAGGAGATTTTTGCGCGAGCCGCGACAACGGTCTAAAATATGGTCATGTCCAGATCGCAAAACACGACTCTTCCGTTCGACGTGCTCGCCGAGGCCATTAGGGGACGCCGCTCCGATTATGGCTATATCAGCGGGCTCAGGCTCGACCGCGCAGCACCTGGTGAAGCCTGGTCGAGCCTGCCGTACCGCCCAGTCTTCGTCGGCGATACCGAAACCGGCGTGCTGCATGGCGGCGTGGTCACAGCGATGCTGGACGAGTGCTGCGGCATGGCGGTGCAACTCGCGCTCGACGGCACGCACGCGATCGCGACGCTGGATCTGCGCATCGACTATCAGAAGCCGGCCACGCCCGGCCTCGACATCCGAGCGCATTCGATCTGCTATCGCACAACGCGCTCGATCGCCTTCGTGCGCGCGACGGCCTACCAAGAGTCGGAGGACGACCCTGTTGCAACCGCGACCGCCTGCTTCATGATCGGCGCCAACCGCACCAACATGCTGGCCGAGCGCGCGACGGACCAGCGCAGCATCCCGACGCTGGACGCACCGGAGGATCCGGCCGGTCCCTTCGCCAATAGCCCCTTCGCGCGCTGCCTCGGCATCCGCTTCCAGGATGACGGCACGCTGATGATGCCGTTCTCGCCAAAGATCATCGGCAACCCGATCCTGCCCGCGATCCATGGCGGCATGACCGGCGCATTCCTGGAGACCACGGCAATCGTCGGCGTGACACGCGAGCTCGGCATCTCCAGGCCGCCCAAGCCGATCGGACTCACGATCAACTATTTGCGCTCCGGCCGCGCGCTCGACAGCTTTGCCAACGTCTCGATCGTCAAGCAGGGCCGGCGCATCGTCGCGTTCGAGGCAAGGGCATGGCAGGACGACCCGGACAAGCCGATCGCGTCCGCCTTCGGTCATTTCATGCTGCGGCCGACGCCTGGAAGCGAGGAAGAATAGGCGCATTGGGGGCTTGACGGCCGGCGCAAGCGCCACAACGATAACGCGGCTTCCACCAGAGGAACCGCAGTGCGGCATCCGATCGACATCATCGCCATGTTCGCCGCCATATGGCTGTTGGCGTCGATGGTGCTGGACGCGCTGACGCCGAAAGAGCTGACCGCGGTCATGATCGGCGTTGCAATCGGACCCGCGGTGATCATCACCGCGATCTTCTATTACCTGCGTTTTCCGCGAACCGACTTTGCCGTGCTATTCGCCGCGCTATGGCTGATCTCGGACATCGCCATCGAGTTCATCTCGCCGAAGCCGCTGCCAAACTTCCTGATCATCCTCGGCTTCGTACCTGCGCTGTTGGTCGGCGCGGTGCTGCACTGGCAGCGCTTTGCGCGCCGCCATGAGCGGCTGGTGTGGCCCTCGGCAAGACGAAGCTGACGCTCCGCTCTCACGCGTCCTGAATTGCGAGATCGTAGGCCGCAATTGTCGCCTTGGCGCGCGCGGCGACATCGGCCGCGGTCATGCCCGGCTTGTAGAGGCTGCTGCCGAGGCCGAAGGCGCGCACGCCGCTTTTGACATATTCGGCAAAATTCTGCTCGGAGACCCCACCGACAGCAGCGATCATTGCGCTTTCCGGCAACACGGCGCGGATCGCGGCAATGCCCGCGGCGCCGAGCACGCTGGCTGGAAAGAATTTCAGGCTCGATGCGCCGGCGCGTGCGGCCAGCAACGCTTCAGTCGGCGAGAACACGCCGGGCATGGTCACCATGCCGTGCTCATGCGCACGCGCAATCACCTGCGTGTCGACATTCGGGGCCACCAGCAGCTTGCCGCCGGCCTCATTCAGCCGGTCGACATCGGCGGTAGTAAGCACAGTACCGGCGCCGACCAGCACGCCAGTGGGCGCACGCTTGACCGCAATCTCGATCGAGCGGAACGGGTCGGGTGAATTCAAGGGAATCTCGATCGCAGTCATGCCGGCTTCGATCAGCACGCCGACGATGCCGTCGGCCTCGTCGGGCTTCACGCCGCGCAGGATTGCGACCAGCGGACGCTTCATCGTCGGAAATGGCACGTTCATGCAAAAAATCCTTCTATCTCGTCCAGATGGCGCGCGCCGCCATCGCAAGGCCGCTGCGCACTGCCTCGTCGGCATCGATTGGCTCAACCGCCACCGCAAGTGTTTCAAACGCCAGCCGATACAGCATCTGAAGCCGCCCTGATGCAACCAGTCTGATACCGCTCTGCGGCCGGCCGTGGGCGAGCCCCGCCGCGAGCTCGATTCCGATCAGGGTGCCCGAGATGGTTTCGCGCGCCGCGGCCGGCGTGCCGCCGAACAGGAGCTGCCGCGACCGCACCTGGAACAGAAGGTTGGCTGCCGATGCCGGGGTCTTGAACCCAGCCGCAACCGCTGACCTGAACGCCTCGCGGTCTTCAGCATCATCGGCTCCAGTAACCGCATGCGAGAGGATCGTCTCGCGCGAGACGACGCTGAACAGCTCGCCCGTCATGAAGGTGGCAAAACGTGCGACCGTTCCACCGCTGACGCTCACCCATTTCGAATGCGTCCCGGGCATGCAGACCAGCGCCTCGCCGGCGGCCTCAAGACCAAGCGCGCCGAGCAACTGGGTCTCCTCGCCCCGCATCACGTCCGGCGCGCCGGCGTCACGCTGCGCAATTCCCGGCAGAATGCGGATGTCGCGCGACTGTCCGGCGACCGGAACCGCGCGCGCGAGGATCGCGGCGAGCGGAGCCGGGGTATCGACATAGCCGGCTTCAACCCAGCCCTGGCGGGCGCCGGCCATGCCGCAGATCAGCACAGGCAGCTCGCTTCCCGCCCCCACCGCATCCAGATGCGATTGCAGCACGGTGGCAAAGCCAGTCTTCGCCGCCGCCATCATGCCCTCGCCGCTGCGGCGCTCGGCCAGAACCTGGCCGTCACGGTCGATCAGCCAGAGCCTGAAGCTCGTCGTGCCCCAATCAACCGCAACATAGGCAGCTTCCGTCATGACAAACCACGTCCTCTGATTCGATCGTCCGGTCCCGACATGACCGTCGCTGAGGCGAGAATGTCAATCGGGAACCGGCACGCTGCCGTTGCTGCGCCTGCTCACCACGCGTCGATGCAGGGGCGCTTCTTGGTCGTGCGCTCGGGCGGCTTCGGCACGGAGCGCAGGCCCGCCATGATCCACCGCCGCGTCTCAGCGGGATCGATGACGTTGTCGATCTCGAACACCGAGGCAATCGAGACCGCCTTGCCGTTGGCGTAGAGCTCGGCGACCTTGTTGCGATAATAGGTTTCGCGCTCGACCGGGTCGACGATCGCCTCCATCTCCTTGCGGAAGCCGAGCCGCACATAACCTTCGAGACCCATGCCGCCGAATTCCCCGGTCGGCCAAGCCGCGGTAAAGAAGGAGGCATGGAAGCCGCCGCCGATCATCGACTGTGCGCCCAGACCATAGCCCTTGCGCAACACGATGCCGAACAGCGGGACGGAGAGGCTCGCGCCGGTGACGAACATGCGCGAGACGTGGCGCACGATCGCGGTCTTCTCGGCCTCCGGGCCGACCATGAAGCCGGGCGTATCGCAGAGCGAGACGATCGGGATGTCAAAGGCGTCGCAGAGCTGGAGGAAGCGCGCCGCCTTGTCGCCGGCATCCGCATCGATCGCGCCGCCGAGATGGCGGGGATTGTTGGCGATCAGGCCGAACGGCCTGCCTTCGATGCGGATGAAGGCGGTGACCATGCCGACGCCGTAGTCGCGGCGGAGTTCGAGAACGGAGCCCTTGTCGGCGATGAGATCGATCACGCTTCGGATGTCGTAAACGCGCAGCCGGTTCTCGGGGATCGCGCGGCGCAGGAGGCGCTGATCGGCCGCCTGCCACCCGCTCACCGCGCCCTGGAAATAGGACAGATATTTCTGCGCAACGCGCGTTGCTTCCTCCTCGTCCTCGACGAGGATGTCGATGACGCCGTTCGGGGACTGGAACGAGACCGGGCCAACCTCGGCGGGATGATAGACGCCAAGACCACCGCCTTCGATCATGGCCGGCCCGCCCATGCCGATCGAGGCATTCTTGGTGGCGATGATGACGTCGCAGCAGCCAAGCATCGCCGCATTGCCCGCAAAACAATAGCCTGAGACAACGCCCACGACAGGCACGAGGCCGGAAAGCCTTGCGAATTGCAAAAAGGAAGGACCATCGAGGCCGGTCATGCCGAGACGATCGGTGTCGCCGGGCCGCCCACCGCCACCTTCGGCGTAAAACACCAGTGGCATGCGCCATTGTTCGGCGAGCGTCAGCATGCGGTCGATCTTCTTGTGGTTCATGTGGCCCTGCGTGCCCGCAAGCACGGTGTAGTCGTAGGCGACCACCATGCAGCGCGCATCATCGGGGCCGAACTTGTCCGCATTTACGGTTGCGACGCCGGTGATCAGGCCGTCCGCCGGCGTGTTCTTGATGAGATCGTCGAGCTTGCGGCGGCGACGCTGCGCGGCGATGGCGAGGCTGCCATATTCCATGAAAGAGCCGTCGTCGACGAGCTGCACAACGTTTTCGCGCGCGGTGCGCTGATTGGTGTTGCGGCGGCGCTCGACGGACGCCAGGCGATTTTCGTCGCGCGTGTTGGCCTGGCGCGACAACATCTCGGCGAGATCGGGGCGGATGTGATCGAGATCGATCTCGGCTTCCTTGGCAGCGCTGTCGGCCGCGACGTCGAGCGGCTCGAGATAGAGGATCGGCTCGCCATGCAGCAGCGTGACGCCGTCGCCGGCCACGAGCCTCATGACCCGGCCACCCTGCTCGGCCATTACCAGGTGCTCCATCTTCATGGATTCGATCACCGCGAGCTGCTGGCCGGGCCGCACGATCTCGCCCTCTTTGACCTGGATCGTCACGACGGTGCCCTGCAAGGGCGCCGCGACCATCACCGTTCCCTCCGGCACCTCCTGCGCCACGTGGGTTTGCGCCGCGTGATCGCCGGACTTGTCAGTCGGTGCAAAGAACAGCGGCCGCGCCGCGCCGTCGGCCGCCTCTACGAGCTTTGCGACATTGCGATCTATGAAGTCGGTCGCGATACGATTGGTCCTGAAGTCGGGATGAGCGAGCACCGCCTGGAGGAAGGGGATGTTGGTCACGACGCCATCGATGCGGAATTCGCGCAAGCTCCGCGAGGCTTTCGCGACCACGTCGTGCCAAGCCTCACCCAACGTATGGACGATGACCTTGGCAAGCAGTGAGTCGAAGGCGGCGCTGGTTTTGTAGCCGGCATAGCCAAAGCTATCGACGCGCACGCCAGGGCCCGAGGGCGGTTCGAACACCGCAAGCACGCCGCCGGTCGGGTGCGTCGCACCAGTCTCGTCCAGCGTCTCCATGTTGATACGGAGCTGCATGGCGTGGCCGCGCGGCGTCGGGATCGAAGCCTGGTCGAGGCCCAGCGAAGCGAGCGAGGCGCCGGAGGCGACCGCAAGCTGCGCGCGGACGAGATCGACGCCCAGCACCTCCTCCGTCACTGTGTGCTCGACCTGAAGCCGCGGATTGGCCTCGATGAAGGCGAAGCTGTCTTCAGTGGCGCCATCGACCAGGAACTCGAAGGTGCCGAGATTGTCGTAGCCCGCGTGCGTGGCGAGCTGCTTTGCCGCCTCGATGATGCGGCCGCGCAAGCCGTCGCTGAGCGAGGGACTGGGCGCCACCTCGATCAACTTCTGGTGCCGGCGCTGAACGGTGCATTCGCGCTCCCAGAGATGGCTGATCGCGCCATGATGGTCCCCGATGATCTGCACCTCGATGTGGCGCGCCTTGCGGATCAGGCGCTCGGCATAGACGCCGTCAAAGCCGAAGGCCGCTTTCGCCTCCGACTGGCAGCGCGCATAGGCCTCCGCCAGATCCGCAGCCTTCTCCACGATACGCATGCCGCGGCCGCCGCCGCCGGCCATCGCCTTGATCACGATCGCGGCGGACTTGCCGAGCGAGTCGAAGAACGCCTGAATCTCGCCAAGCGAGGACGGCCCGCTGGTGCCGGCGATAATCGGCACGCCGCAGCGTTTTGCAAGCTGCCGCGCGGCGACCTTGTCGCCAAACAGCTCGAGCGCGATCACCTTCGGTCCCACGAAGGCGATGCCCTCGGCGGCGCAAGCCTTGGCGAAGTCGGCGTTCTCGCTGAGGAAGCCATAGCCGGGGTGCACGGCGTCGCAGCCGGCGCCCTTCGCAGCCTTCACCACGCTTTCGATGTCGAGATAGGCACGCGCCCCGCGGCCGGGAACCTCAACGGCCTCGTCGACGACGCGGACGTGCAGCGACAGCGCATCGTCGGCAGGAAAGATCGCCACCGTCGCAATGCCGGCATCCGCCGCGGCCCGCGCGATGCGGATGGCGATCTCGCCGCGATTGGCGATCAGGAGCTTTCGGAACGACATTTGAGCGGGCCTCCGTGCACCGCGCCTATTTGCGGCAGGCATGGAAGGACGTCAACGACAAGCGGGGGTGGAGTCAAGCGTGACGCGGGCCCGGTGCCGCGACGCGGAATAAACGGTCTCTCCCTGCGTACCGACCTCACACCGTCATCCCGAGGCGCAAGCAGCGCAGTGCATTCGCACTGCGCTGGGAGCCTCGAAGGATGAGCGGCCGAGGTATAGCAGCGCACTGTGATGTCCTCGCGGCAACAGCCGGGCCGTCGCCCTTCGAGGACCGCTTAGCGGCCACCTCAGGGTGACGATGAAGGAGTAGAGTCCTACGCTGCCCTTACGCCGGCGACGAAGGTCGTCACCTCGTGCTGCAACGCCTGCAGCTTCTGCGTCAGCCGGCCGCTCGATTGCAGCACCCGACCTGCGGCATGGCCGGTCTCGGAGGTTGCCTCCGTGACGCCGGAGATGTTTTGCGAGACCTGGTTGGTGCCGGACGCGGCGTCCTGCACGCTGCGCGCGATGGCCTGCGTCGCGGCGCCCTGTTCTTCCACGGCCGCTGCGATCGAGGAGGAGATCTCGTTGACCTCCATGATGGTCGCGCGGATGCTCTGAATGTTGCCGACCACCTGATCGGTCTCGGCCTGGATTGCCGAGATCTGCGCACCGATCTCGTCGGTTGCCTTCGCGGTCTGGCTCGCCAGCGACTTCACCTCGCTTGCGACCACGGCAAAACCCTTGCCGGCTTCGCCGGCGCGCGCCGCCTCGATGGTGGCGTTGAGCGCGAGCAGGTTCGTCTGCGAGGCGATCTGGTTGATGAGGTCGATGACCTCACCGATCTTGTGGGCCGCCTGGGCCAACCCCTGCACGGTGTCGTTGGTGCGCTGGCCGTCGGCCGCCGCCTTGTCGGCGACTTGTGCGGCTTGCGCGACACGCTGGCTGATCTCCGTGATCGACGACGATAGCTCGCCGGCGGCGGAGGCCACCGTCTGCACGTTGCTCGAAGCCTGCTGGCAGGCATCGGCGACGATGCTCGCACGCGCGCTCGCCTTGTCGGCGGTTTCAGACATGCCCTGCGCGGCCTGCTGCATCTGTTGCGCTTCGTTGAAGACGTCGCGGACCACGGCCTGGACACTGGCCTCGAACTTGCCGGCGAGGTCGACCATCACCTTGCGCTTCTCGGCGTCCGTCTTCTGCTTCAGCTCCTGCTGCTCGGCATGCATCCGGTGCACCGCCGCGGCATTGTCCTTGAACACGGCGAGCGCCTTGGCCAATCCGCCGACTTCACCACGGTGATTCGTATAGGGCACGTCGAATGCGCTGTCGCCGGACGCGAGCCGCTCCGTGAGCGCGGTGATATTCGCGAGCGGCCTGGTGACGCTGCGGCCGATCACGAAGGAGGCGAGGAGAACCAGCGCGAACACGGCAAGACATACCCATGCGAAGGTCATCGCGGTCTGGCGGAACACGGCGTCGACGTCGTCCAGATAGATTCCGGTGCCGATGATCCAGCTCCACGGCGCAAAGCCCTTCACATAGGAGATTTTCGCGACCGGCTGCTCGAAGCCCGGTTTGGGCCAGAGGTAGGTGTAGAAGCCCGCGCCCTGCCCCTTCACGACGTTGACGAAACCCATGAACAGCGCGTTGCCCGCAGGGTCCTTCATGCCGGAGAGATCCTTGCCGTCGAGTTCGGGCTTGATCGGATGCATGACCATCTTCGGGGCCATGTCGTTGATCCAGAAATACTCGACCTTGTCGTAGCGCAGGCTCTTGATCTCGGCCTGAGCGGCGGCCTGCGCCTGCTCGCGCGTCAGCGTCCCCTCGCTCTCGAGCTTCTGGTAGTGCGACAGGATGCCATAGCCGACGTCGACCATCTGCTGGGTCTTGGCCTGGCGGTCGGCAACCATCTGCGCGCGCATGGTGTAAAGCGCGATCGGCGCCAGCACGATCATGCCGAGGAGGCTGATGGCGACAATCAGGACAAGCTTGAAACTGATGCGGGAAAACATCTTGGTGCTCGCATGAATTGGCAGAATGCTGAAATGCCAATTTATCCCGAACCGCTTAGCAAAGATTTAAGCATTCGGGTTCGATCGCACGCGCTAACTAGGTTGCCGGTACCCCGTGCAGCAGGCGATTGCGATATTCGCCCGGCGAGGCCTTGAACCAGCGCCGGCAGGCTCGGAAGAAGCTGCTCTGGTCGGCAAAGCCGAGCAGATAGGCTGCCTGCCCGAGCGACAGATGCAGGCGTCCGAGATACTGGTCCGCCAGTTCTCGCCGCGTATCGTCCAAAAGCTGGACGAACGAGGTCGCTTCCTCTTCCAGCCGCCGCTGCAACGTGCGCTCGCTCATGCAGAGCTCGACCGCGACATCGTCTCGCCGCGGCTCGCCGTCGGGAAGCCGCCGCACGATCGCCTCCCGCACGCGAAAGCTGGTCAGTGCGTGATCGAAGTGGCGCAGATATTCACCGGCATAACGCTCGTGCAGCTCGGCGAGCTGCGGATTGAAAGTCGGCAGCGCCAGGTTCATGTCGCTACGCGCGAGCACGACGCTGTTGCGCTCGGCGTTGAACGTGACCGGGCAGCGGAACGCGGCGTGATAGGGCGAGATATCCGCGGGCGGGGGATAGGTCAGCGCGATGGCGCGCGGATTGACGTCACTGCGCGCGATCCAGCGGCAGAAGCCGATCACGGTGACGAAGATGAACTCGATGCGCTGGCGCGGGATCGGCCGGTTACCGCCGAACAGCACGAAATCGATACGGCAGCAATCACCCTCTTCCGTCATGCTCATTGTCAGCGCGTCGCTGAGGATGAGCAGATAGCGGTTCAACCGCTCGAAAGCACCGCGCAGATCGGCGCATGACATCATGGTGTAGCCGACGACGTCGAACGCCGCCGGTCGCGCCATCTGATATTGCGCGAGCGACAGGACCGGATTTTTCGAACGCTCGACCGCGAGCTCCCAGAGATGACTGATCTTCTCGGTGGAGAGCCGTGCGCTCGAACCTTCGAGTTCGTGCGGATCGATGCCGGCGGCCGCAAACAGGCTCGCGACATCCAGCCCCTCGGCGGCGAGCATCTCCGCGATGCTCCGCACCCAGACCGCGGCCGTCGTCCGCTTCGACATCCCCAACGCTCCTCCAGCGCTTGTTGGTTGATTGGCGCCGCAACTGCCGACGCGCACCGGCCGCCTGGCTCGGAATATGACACGAAACGGCTCGCCGTGCCACCGAGGCAAAGCCTCGCACAAATCGAACCTGAGGTGAGCAGTACGCTGTTATCCCTCGGTCTCGACATTGTCATCCCGGTGGGCTCTTATCTCCGCAAGACGCCCTCTTGATGTGAGCATGAAGCCAGCCGTCGGCAGGTGTATTGGAGATCGTCATGGCGGATCTGGAAGGCAGCGAGGGCTTGCCCTGGCCGCTCGGCTGTTCCCGCAACGAGGCGGACCAGAGCTGCAATTTCGCACTCTATTCCAAGCACGCGACCGCGGTCACGCTCCTGCTCTTTCGTGCCGGCGAGTTCGCGACACCGCTTCGCGTTCTGCCTTTCACATTTCCAGTCAACAAGACCGGCCGCGTCTGGCACATGCGGGTGCCATCCGATGTGATCGCGGACGCAAAATATTACGCATATCAGGTCGATGGTCCCTTCGATCCCGCCAGCGGGCAGCGCTTCGATCCCGACAAGATCCTGCTCGATCCCTATGCGAAAGGCGTGTTCTTCCCGCCCGCCTTCAGCCGTGATGCGGCGATGGTGCCCGGATCGAATGCGGGCAAGGCGCCGCTCGGCCTGCTCGCTGATGGCGCGACGGCCCCGCCCCCCGACCGGCCGCCGGCGCCACGCCATAACCACGAGCTGATCATCTACGAAATGCATGTGCGCGGCTTCACGCGACGGGCCAATTCGAACGTCACCGAAGAGCAGCGCGGCACCTTTGCCGGCGTCGTCGCAAAAATCCCGTACCTGAAGGAACTCGGCATCACTGCCGTCGAGCTTATGCCGGTGCACCAGTTCGAGCCGGGGACGAACAATTACTGGGGCTACATGACGCTCAACTTCTTCTCGCCGCACACGCCTTACAGCGTGGCCGGCACGCCGGAAGGGGCGCTTCGTGAATTTCGCGCCATGGTCGACGAGCTGCACAAGGCCGGCATCGAGGTGCTGCTCGACGTCGTCTACAATCACACCGCGGAGATGGGCAAAGGCGGTCCGACTTATTCCTTCCGCGGCATCGACAACTCGACCTACTACGCGCTGTCGCCGACCGACTTTTCCAGCTACGTCAATTTCAGCGGATGCGGCAACGACCTCAGGACCGCACATCCGGCGCCGCGGCTGATGGTGGTCGACAGTCTCAGATATTGGGCGACATCGATCGGCGTCGATGGCTTCCGCTTCGACCTCGCCTCGATCTTCGCCCGCAACGAGGATGGATCGCTCAATTCCGACGATCCGCCGATCGTGGTGGAAATCTCCGGAGATCACGATCTCGCGGATGTCAGGCTGATCGCAGAACCGTGGGACGCGGGCGGCGGCTATCAGATGGGCCGTGCCTTTCCGGGCCGCTCCTGGTGCCAATGGAACGATCATTTCCGCAGCACCGTCCGCGGCTTCGTCAAGGGCGATGGTGGTCTGGTCGCCGATCTCATGACCCGCCTCTACGGCAGCACGGACCTGTTTCCGGACACGCTCACTGATGCCGACCGGCGTACGCAGAGCATCAACTTCGTCGATTGCCACGACGGGCTCAATCTGTGCGACCTCGTCAGCTACACCAACGACGACCAGCGCAGCTGGGGCTGCGATTACGAGGGCACGAAAGACGTGCCCGCCGAGATCGCCGCGCTGAGGAAGCGGCAGGTCAAGAACTTCTGCTGCCTGCTGATGTTGTCGAATGGCGTGCCGATGTTCGTTGCGGGCGACGAATTCATGCACAGCCAGAACGGCAATCCAAACGTCTACGACCAGGACAACGAGACCACCTGGCTCGACTGGGACCTCACTGTAACCAACGCCGACGTGCTCCGCTTCTTCCGCATGATGATCGGCTTGCGCAAGGCGCATCCGGTGATCGCTGGGAGCACGGGATGGGGTGCCGACTGCACGTGGCACGGCACAGACGGCGATCCCGATCTCGGCAGCGGCTCGCGCTCGCTGGCGCTCCACTTAAGCGGCGCGTCGACGGGCGGTGCCGACATTTTCGCGATGTTCAATGCGTATTGGGAAGCACTGAGCTTCGAACTCCCGACGTCGTCGATCTGGAAGCGCGTGGTGGATACGTCGCTGGAGAGTCCGAACGATATCGTCGAGGAGGCGGGCGCACAGCCATACATCTCCAACGCGTACGGCGTCGGCCCGCGATCGGTCGCGGTCCTGATTTCGAGCAAAGCAGCTTAGCCAAGCGCGATCGCACCGAGCCAACGGCTGGCCAGACAGTCGTTTGGCGAGAAGCAATGCTAATAGCTGGCAAAGCAGGCGCGTTTACGCGGGCTCCAGGTGTAGCCGGATGGACAGGGCGGCCGGGGCTGTGCGCCCGCCGGGCACTCGTTCCAGCCGCGCGCGCCGCTCCCCCATCCATCGACGACACACGCCCCGGAGACGGTGGTGCGGCAGCCGGGGCCACATCCATCGGCGGCGCTGGCAAGACCAATGCCGGCAACGGTCGCGGCGAGCAAAGCTGTGACGAAGAGCGCTTTCATGATCTCCCCCTTCCGGTTGTCTCCGGCTCCTGCCATCGGCAGGAGCCAAGGGAACCCGTCAATGACGCGCGGACAGCGGCTTTGGTTCCCGGCGATTAGCGATCACTCCCATGGCCGCGATCGTAGGTATTCGGCAACGGCCAGCTCCAGGCGTCCAGCGTCGTCCGGTCCGGCTCGAAGATTTCGATCTTGAGCGGATAACAGGCCGCGACATCGCTGGAATGGGTCGCGCTGCAATCGCCGCCCGGGCAGGCCGACAAGGCGCCAAGCAGATCGATCTCCGCGAAGAGCTCGATGAAGTCGCCGGGACGGACCGGACTGGCCTTCATGAAATATTGGTGCGTATCCCCAGTGAAGCCGGTGCACATGAAGACATTGAGGACGTCGTGGACGTGATGCTCGACCGCACGTGCGTCCATCTTCAGTTCGGCAGCCAGCGCGCGCGACAGATTGGAGTGACAGCAGAAATCGTAAGCCGTGCCATTGAGCAGCAGGTTCGTGTAGGGATCGCAGCGCGTGCCGATCACGTCGTGGATGCCGGCGCCATCCGCGTCAAAGCCGTACCAGCCGAGCGTGTCATGGCTGATGGTCGCCATCGGCCGCAGATGCGGCATGGTGCTCCAGAGCCGGTCGCCAGCGCCGACATGCGTTGCGTGAAGCGCGCGGGTCTTGCCGCTGAAGAAGCGCTCGGAGAGATCGTGGGCATTCCAGAGATTGAGATCGCCGACCTGCGGGCCCTCGATGCTGACGATGCGGAAGAACTGGCCGCGCGAGACGTGAAACGCGCGGGCATCGCGCGGCGGCACCGCGATCTCCTGCGTCTTGACCATCGTCTGCCGCGCGGATTCCAGGATGGCCATATCAGGCCTTGGCATTGAACCGGCGGGGTAGACGACAGTCGGTTTGGCCGCCCGGCGTGAGGCTGCGTCGGCGGGTGCAGGTGGAATTTCGGGAGACATGATTGACCTCGAGGTGAGCGCGAAGCGCGAGCGCACTTGCAGATCATGCCGCAAGCTCCCGCGTTATAAAAGATCAGGACTGCCGCAACGCGCGGTAAACCCCGTGTTCGAACTGGCGATAGGCGTTCAGCGCTTCGCGGTCCGCGAAAGGCAGGATCTGCATCATGATGACGCCAGCAAGGCGCTTCGCGGGATCGATCCAGTAATAGGTGTTGAACAGGCCGGCCCAGGTCAGGCTGCCGGCGCTCCTGCCATCCGGGACGGGATCGAGATTGATCATATCGCCCAGCCCCCACCGCAGATGGGCACCCGGGAAGAAGTCCACGTCGTTCGAGAGCGCCGGATTGGTCGTCTTGAGGATGCCGGCCTCGAGATTGCCGATCTGATTTTCGGACATCGAGGCAACCGTCGCAGGCTGGAGGATACGGTTGCCGCGCAGGCTGCCGCCGTTGAGCAGCGCCTGGAGCAGGGTCAGGTAATCGGACGCGGTGGAATAGATGCCGCCACCACCCAGAAACGCCTTGTTGCCGCCCGGCTTTTCCAGCGGCTGCTCCAGAAGCTTGCCCCGCGCATCCCGCACGAACAGGCTGGCCTCTCGCGCACGCTGCTTGTCGTCGAGCGCGACGACGGTGTCGTTCATGGCGAGCGGACCGGTGATGTGGTCGCGGAAGTAGCGCTCGAGCGGCTCGCCGCTCGCGATCTCCACCATCCGGCCGACGCGGTCGAGGCTGCCGCCATAGGCCCATCTTGCGCCGGGCTCGAACATCAGCGGCATGCGCGGCAGCCTCGGCACGCCGCGCGCGACCTTGAGATAGCGGGCGACCTTCGGATCCCAGAGCAGATAGCTGAAGCCGGAGGTGTGCGACAACAGATGGCGCAGCGTCAGCGGCCTCTCGGGAGGATGCAGTTGCGGGGCACCCTTCGCGTCGAAACCGGCGAGCACCTGAATAGCGGCGAGCGCCGGATCGATATCGGCGGCCGGCTCGTCCAGATGCAGCCTGCCCTGCTCCACGAGTTGCAGCGCCGCAACCGATGTCAGCAATTTGACCATCGAGGCGATGCGGAAGATCGTATCAGTCGACATACGCGAGGCCGCATCGCCATTGCGCAGGCCGAAGGCCCCCTCATAGAGCACCGACTGCTCGTTCGCGGCCATTGCCACCACGCCGGGAATCCTTTGGGCGCTGACGCCGGCCGACAATGCACCATCGATTTCCCGGCTGCGCAGCGGCGCCAGCGACGACACCGCCCGGCCGGCCACAGGAATGGCGGCGGCCACGCTCGCGGCCGCAAGCCCCGCGGTTTGCAGCACCGCATCACGCCGGCTGAGCGGACCCCACATGAGGTTTCCTGGAAGCTGATCCGGAATCTGAACTAGTATAGCCTCAACAACCCGGGGTCGCATGCCCCGAGATGACATGACGGGGCCTGATCAGGGAATCAGCCAGGGGGAAACCAGGATGCAAGTCGCCGGCCTCGTCCTTCCCGTATTTGCCATCATCGTCACTGGCTGGCTCGCCGGTTGGCTCGGCTACATCTCGCGGTCGCTGGCCGACGGGCTCGTGCATTTCGCTTATAACGTAGCGATGCCAGCGCTGCTGGTCGTCACCATCGCGCAGGAGCCGGCGAGCAATCTGCTGGAATGGCGCTTCCTGTTCGCCTTTGGCGGTGGATCGATGCTGTGCTTCGCGCTGGTCTTTCTCGTCGTTCGCTTGGTCCTCGGCCGCGATCTCGCCTCCAGCACGATGCAGGGCATGACGGCCGCGATGACCAATACCGGTTTCGTTGCACTGCCGGTCCTGCACTCGATCTACGGGCAGCCGGCCGTGCTGCCCGCGGCCATCGCAACCGTGTTCGTCGCAGCCGTGATGTTCCCGGTGACCGTCATCCTCTTGGAGAGCAGCGGCCGGGGCGCGCCGGGCGCGGCAGCCCCCTCTACGCTCGTGAAGCAGATCCTGCTCAACCCGATGGTGCTCTCGACCCTGATCGGTCTTGCCTGGGCGATCACGGGCCTGCCGATTCCTGCTCCGCTCAAGGATTATCTGAACATTTTCGCGGCCGCGCTCACGCCGTGCGCCCTCTTCGCCATCGGGCTCGGCCTCTCGATCGAAGGCGTGCGCGCGAACCTCAAGGCCTCGCTCGTGCTCGCGGCCGTCAAGCTCGTGTTCATGCCGCTGCTCGTCTACGCCCTGTGTGTCGCCTCCGGCCTCAATCCGTTCTACACGATCGCCGCCGTCATCTGCGCCGCCGTGCCGACAGCCAAGACGGCCTACATATTGGCCGGAGCCTACAAGGTGGAGCATTCGCTGGTCGCAGCCACGGTCTCGATCACGACGCTGCTATCGGTCGTGACGCTGCTGGGGTGGCTCTATGCGCTGCAAGGGTTCGCGGCCAAAGCGGGCTAGGATGAGAATGAGGAGACCATGATGGCCGCGTTTAAGGGAAGCTGCCTCTGCGGCGAAGTCGCCTTCGAGGTCGAGGGTCCATTCGATCGCTTCCTGAACTGCCACTGCTCGCGCTGCCGGAAGGCGACCGGGACCGCGCATTCCTGCGAGGTGATCGTAGAGGCCTCCGCACTGCGATGGCTGCGCGGAGAAGCATCCGTCACCCGCTACGACCTGCCGACGGCGCGAAGCTTTGCAACCGCATTCTGCAAGATTTGCGGCAGCCCCATGCCACACCTCACCCGCAGCGGACGCGAGGCGATCATCCACGCCGGCGCATTCGACGAACCGCTTGGGATGACGCCGGACCGGCACGTGCAGTGGGCGTCACGGGCGGAGTGGTATGTGCATGGGGAGGGGTTGGCGGTGGAGGAGTAGCTATTGCACGGCGCCTAAAAATGCTCTCCGAGAGCGTGCCGCACAATGAGCCGTATTACGGAGCTTCCCAAGCTTACGCGCCTGGCGAGAAAGAACGATTTCTCGAAAGAGTGAGACGAAATCTTTAGACACTCGTTCTGGAGGAGGGAGTGATGCTCGGGGGATGCGGCCGGTACTTCATCTGTCGCAGAGCGAGCGCTGCGCTCTATCCATCGCGAGGCTTGCCATATGGGTAGAAGAGTTCCTTCCGGCCTTGCTGCCAAAGCGCCTTCAGCTCGACCGTCGTGATGTCCCAATCCGGCCGGCATTTCTTGCCGACGGCCCGAAGGTCCTGGCGGAGTTCTTCGACGGTTGGACGCCCGAAGAACCAGTAGCCATTGTAGATTTTGTAGATGACAAGCCCAGGCTCCAGCACGATCACATGCGGAATCATCGGATTGTGAATGGGATCAGTATACTCTGCGATGTCCAGATCCTTCTGCACGATGCGCCGTGCATCGGAAAGAAAGGGCCAGTGGGCGCCTACGCCGCTGCGATATTCATTCGTTTCAATGATGTTGTCAGTCGTGATCGTGACCATTCGGCAATATCCAACCTCCATCTCGCGATGGAGTTGAAGCAGGCCTTCGGCCTGACGGCGATCCTTTGGACAGTATCCGCCCCGGCCAAGGACCAGGACCATCGGATCGTCGCCCTGCAATTCCGAGAGCTTGCGATGCTTGCCTGTGTGGTCGCTGAGCTCATAGTCCGGAAAAATGGCTCCCTGCGTCATGTCGGATCGCATCTCGGTTCCTCCGTCGTTCTTGCCGTTGCCTCACCACGATCAGAGATCAATCACGATGTCGCCCTCGGGGCGTGAGCAGCAGATCAGCAGATTACCCTCTGCCGGTGCATCGATCGGGTCTGGCCGATAGGCGATCGTTCCCGACACAAGTCCGGACTCGCAGGCGTGGCAGACTCCGGTTCGGCACGACCACCGCACAGGCACGTCACAAGCCTCCGCCAGCTCGAGCAAGCTTTGGAAGGATGGTCTCCAGCGGACATCGAGACCGCTGCGGGCGAAGGAAACCAGCGGTCCTGCATCCGAAGTCCCGGCCGGCGGATGCGGATGCCGGCGAGGTGAAGCAACAATGCCAGGTGTCCGGGAGGGCTTGGCGCCGAACATCTCGGTCTGGATGCAATCCCGCGCCACGCCCATTGCGCCAAGACCCGTGGTCAGATCTTCCATGAATTTTGCCGGACCGCAGATATAGAAGTCGGCGTCGCGAGGGACGCGGAGCTTGTGAAGCACTGCGGGATCGAGGTGTCCGGTAGCGTCAAAATCCACGCCGGGCCGATCCCCGGAATCCGGCGCACTGTAGCAGATGTAGCTGTGATGGTGAACCAGCGCTTCGAGCAGCCCACGCGTCTCCGCAATAAACGGATGCTCCCGACCGTTGCGGGCGCCGTGCAGCCACCAGATTTCCCTCGTCGTGGCTTCCGCCGCCAGCGCGTGGAGCATCGCGAGCACGGGTGTCACGCCAATGCCGGCGCTCAACAGCACCACCGGCCGTTTACCTTGTTGCAGCGTGAAACTGCCGCGCGCCGCACTTGCCTGCAGGATGTCGCCAACCCCGAGCTCATCTGCGACATAAGTGCTGGCCTTACCATGCGCTTCCCGCTTCACGCTCACGCGATAGGACGTATCGTCAGGCTTTCCCGACAACGAATAGCTTCGCATCAGTGCTGGCGCAGAAGCCGGCCCGAGCTGCAACACGACGAATTGTCCGGGGAGAGCGGCAGCAACAGGCCGTCCGTCCGTGGGCTCAAGCACCAGCGACGTTACGTTGTCGCTCTCCCGCACCTTGCGCGCGACACGAAACGGGCGGAATCCGCGCCAGGCCGGAGGCGGCCCGGACGCTGCGACAAGGCCCGGGTTTCCGCGTGCCGGGCCGTCCCTGCGCTGTTGCTCGAGCAGTGCCACAAAGGAATTGCGCCAGCCCGGGCTCAATGCCGGAATGCGCATCGCGCGCTCCAGGCGGTCGCTGGGGTGGTCCGCCGTGTAGAGCAGCGCATTGATCTCGGACACGCTCATGCGCTCGGGGCCGACTGCGACCAGGACAATCTCGTCACCGGCCTTTACTTCCCCTTCCTCGATCACACGGAGATAGAAGCCAGGCCTGCCGTGCTTGACGAGCAGCGCGGCCATTTCCGGCTCGTCCATACGGATGCCCACGCGATAGCAGGTGACGCGCGGCTGCGTCACCTCGAACAGGGCGTCCGCGATCCGGTAGCGGTCCCCGATGCACACTTCGGTGTCGCCCATGCCTTCCACGGTGAAATTCTCGCCAAACTGACCGTAAGCGAAGTCCTTCCGACCGAGTTGGTTCTGCCAATATTGATAGGACTCGATTTGATAGACGAAAACGGCGCGGTGCTCGCCGCCGTGGCCTGCGATGTCGCCTTGTCCGTCGCCGTCGACGTTGAGCCGGCGCACCATGCGCGGGCCTGTGATCGGCGTTTTCCAGATGCCCGTATGAACGGTCCCGCCTCGCCATGCGATGTCACGCGGCAGACCGACATTGACTGAAAGCAAACGTGCCATCCGCTTTCCTCAGCCGCTAGACGTTGCCAGGAAGCTTGCCGCTGGATTTTGGGGCGCGAGTGCAGGTGACGCCTGGTTCCCGGGAGTGTTGAACGTAACACCAACGCGCAGTCCGGAAATTCAGAGCTGGGTTGCACAGACGGGAGGCTGGGATGGATGATCGAGCCAAGCTGGTGACCCTCTATGCATCCTGGTGCTAGCGAGACCGTGCATTTCCAAGGGCCTGGAACAGCGTCTGTTGCCACCACTCACTTTCGATTTGATCAAGCACGGCGAGATCGAGCATCGGCCGCAATGCGCTGTCCTTTGGCAGCACGATCGCATAGCTTTCGCTGTTGAAGCTCTGTCTCTTATACACATCTGAGTGAGGTAGTCGCTTGTGGCGGAGTTTGCGACGGCGCCGACCCGCACGGATCGCAAGTCGTTGAAGCTGTGGACCGCGCCTTGGAGCTCTCTGCGCGTGAGAGTGGAGGTGATGCCGGCGGTGAACACCGCTATGGCGATGACAGACGCGATCATCCAGCCGACCGCGACGATTCGCCCGGGGAGGGTTGTCGGAGCGTTCTGAGCGGCTCCCGCCTGCGTCATTGCAATGGCTGACCACCAGAAGCTGGAGCCAAGCCCCCTGGCTCCTCCGCTGAAATGCTCCGTTTTCCGGCGTTCCAGCAGCCAAATCAGGAAGCCTACCGCCATAGCAAAACAAAGCAGCGCCGCGACAGCCTGGAAGAAGCCGAAAGAAAAAAGCGCCCGGGCGATGGCGACCCAGGTGCTTTCATTGATCGGGACTGCAATCCCGAGCCCGGTGTTGTAGAAAGGTTGGGTAAAGTCGACGCTGCGCGCACGCGCAGCAGTCACGGTTATCGCCGCAACACCGACGTCGAAGTTGCCTTTCGCGACGCCATCCAGCAGATCCTGCACGCTCTGGGTCTCGACCACGCGAAAATGCAGATGCGCTCCATCGGCGATCCTTTTCCAGAGCTCGATGCTGATACCGCCCCAGTTCCCATCCGTCTGTTTCATGGCGAAAGGCGCGGCTTCCTTGGTCGCCACCACCAGCTCGCGGTCGGGCGCCAAGCCCTGCGCGCGAACCAAGCTACTGCTCAGCGCGAGCAGTGCCAGCAACAAGAGGCATGAGAGATTCAATCGAAGTGACGAAATCACAGGTTCGCCTACAGCGTGCCGATCCGGCCGCTCCGCGTGTGTCGCCTCATCGGCAATGCAGTTTGCCAAGCCGGCGAGGTGATCAAATGAAGCGGCGCGAATTCATCTCGAACTCCACCGAATTGCCGCGCGCGTTCGCTTCTCTCCGTCGAGTACCGGAGCCGGTCCGGACGCGGATTTGGAGGTTGGAGTTCTTATTCTGAAAGATGGCAAAATGGCGCGCCATTCAGAATAAAACCAGTTCCTTCCAACCCAATTTCCGGGCTTCATTCAGTGGTCGACCAACGAGTTCTCGGGACCAGCCTCGGCGCTTCTTCCGGTTTCAGTGCGACTGTCGCGTCCATCAATCCCGCACTCAGGATCGATCATTTGCGATCCTTTTCCGGTGCGTTCCAGTTCCAGCAGTCGTAAAGCACTTTCCAGTTGCCGTGTTCGCGCTTCCAGACCACGAGATACTTTGCGGTGTTCTTGCGATCATCGGGTTTGGCATGCGGTGCGAAATGCACCACGCCGAAGTCAGAAGCCATGTCGCATCCGCTGGCGATCTCGATGTGCGTCGGTTTGAAATCCAGATACATGTTCGGCGCTGCCTTGAAGATTTCCTCCCACCTGTCGCGAATGTCTGCGTGTCCCTTGGCGGGCGGCTGGTCCGGCCACACTATCGAACCGTCGATTGCGTAGAACTTCATCACATCATCCATATTCTTTGCGGTTGCCGCTTTGCTCCATTGCGCATCGAGCTCCCTGATCGCCGCTTCCTCCGCCTCATGTTTCTTAGACATCGTGATACTCCCTGCTAGGCTCAGGCTTTTTGAACGGTTCGGGATTGTCGCGCAGGCGGGGCGCCGCGAAGTTCGGCCAGAAGTTGGGCGGCTTCCCTCAAATCCCTGGTGTCGCGCCCTTCGGTGAACCATTCATAGACGGGCGCCAGCACCGCAAACGCTTCAGCCTGATCGCCTCCGGTCGCCAAAAGACGGGCGAGCGTGGTCGCGGTGCGAAGCTCCCAGGATTTTGCGCGCTGGTCACCGGCAACCGTCAAGGACTTGCGTAAGGTCGCCGCGGCTTGTTCAGGTTCGCTTCGCAAGATCAATATCCAGCCCCTCAAGCGCAGCACCTCGGCATAGTGCGACCGCTCCTCGCCGGCTTCGATGCGAACGACACTCTCCTCGATGAGCCTCCAGGCGCCATCGATGTCTCCGGTTAGCGCCAGCGCTTCGGCGCGCAAAGCCCTGAGATACCAGATCCAGATCCGGTGCCCTGTCTGCATCAGCCGCTCGATACCGTGATCCAGCTGCGTCAAGGCCTCGGCCAAACGGCCGGCGCGCAGCCACGCGACGCCGCGGCTGATCTCGGTCATGATTTCGCCAAGCAACGCGATGCCGCGCTCCTTACCGATGCGTTCGGCCTCGTCGGTACGTTGCAGCAGCGCATCGGAATCGCAGAGATAATCGAACAATTGCGCACCGAGCGTGAGCGCGAAGGCAAGGTCGAACGGATGGCCCCGGCGCCGGGCGTTGGCCTCGGTAGCCTGGTTCGCCGCGAGCGCTTGATCGGGATAACCCATCATCCAGAGGAACTGCGCGCGATAAATGCCTTCGCCGGTGAACGGGTCGGTGTTGGTGAGCGCCACCAGGCCCCAATGCCGCTCCGGGTCGTAAAGCCTGTGCACTTCATCGCCAGAGCGGCGCGCCGCTTCGAATTCGCCGAGCCAGTAATGGCAGGCGGAAGTGGCGCGATGTCCGACAATTTCCAAGCCGTCGTCGCCGAGTTCTGCCCCCGCCCTTGATAGTCTGTCAGCCCAGCGGAGGGATTCCGTCAGCTGGTCTATGCACATATAGTGCACCGACAACGCGTTCAGGATCGGCAAGTAGGCCGTCGTGTGCTTGAGCGACTGCGCGAGCCGCCATGCTGGTTCGAGAATATCACTGACCTCCGCCTGCCCCCAACCTCGCTGCGCCACGATCGTTGGCCCGAGCGCGGTTCTCAGTGAGATTTCCATAAGGTCGCGCGCTTTTGAGGGCCGAAGCTTCGATACCGCCGACATGCCGGTCCGCAAATGGGTGATTGCTTCGCGCAAGGCAAATCGCCCGATCGCGGCTTCGCCGGCCCGCAGCCACAGCGGCGCGGCGACACGATGGCACTCCGCCGCGGTGTGATGAAAGGCGAGCAATTCCGGGGCGGAGTCGCGCGTCGCTGGCCAACGTTCCTCGAGGAGATGGGCGACATCACCGTGCAGCTGCCGACGTCGACTTTTTAGGAGAGATTCATAGGCGGCATCCTGAACAAGGGCGTGGGAGAACGTATACGCGGCGTGGGGAGTCTCACCGTGGCAGGTCGCCAGCCCGGACGAGGTCAAGTGTCGTAGTCCGTCGCTCAGCGCCTCCTCGCTCATCAGCTCTAACCCGGCGAGTAGTTCATAACTGAACTCGCGGCCGATGACCGAACCCACCTGGGCGATTTCCTTGCTCACCGCTACCCTATCGAGGCGCGCCATCAGCGAGTCTCGCAGGGTCTCGGGGATCGTGACGTTGGCCGACGATCCGGCATAGGCGTACCGATCGCCCTCGAGGATCAGGTCGCCGGACTCCATGATGGTTTTCGTCAGCTCCTCGACGAACAAGGGAACGCCGTCGGCCTTGGCAACAATCTGAGCAGCAAGGCCTGGCGGCAGCGCCTTCCGCCCTACGACATTCGCGACGAGCGAACTGCTCTGCGCCGGGGTGAACTTCGCCAAACCAATCGCGGTTACGGCAGAGTGATTCGTCCATGGCGCTCTAAATTCAGGGCGCGCCGTGACCACTAGCAAAGTCGGAATGTCGGCCAGAACATCGATAAAGCGTCCAAGCAGGTCGAGCGTCGTCGGGTCAGCCCAGTGAGCGTCCTCGAACAGGATAAGGGTAGGTCCCGCGCGCGCCTCAGCCCGGACGATCTCAATCAACACTCGCATCGTCTCTTCCTTGGCGAGCTTGGGGGAAACGAGAATCACCCCGTAGCGCTCCTGGTAAGGAACCGAAAGCAACGCTGCGACAAAGCGCATGTCTTGCCGGGCGAGGCCCAGTCGGTTGACGAGCCGCGCCTCGAGCTGGCCCAATTGGATCTGCGCACCCTTGTTGCGAACCGGAAGGAGCGCCCGTTCGAAAGACGAACGAATAGGATAGAAAGCGCTATTGACGAAGAATGGCGAGCATTGAAACAGCCGAGTTTGGACGGGTTCGTTCTGGAGGCGTTCGCGCAGCGCACTGACCATTCGGCTCTTGCCAATACCGGCTTCCCCGCACAGCAGGATCGCCTGCCCCGAACGCGACTCTTTCACCTGCCGCCACATGTCTATCAATGTCGAGAGCTCTGCATCACGCCCGACAATCGGCGTGAGCCCACGCTTCGTTGCGGCTTCAAAGCGGCTCTCGGCCTGACTCAGACCGAGTACGTGATAGACCTTCGTAGAGCCGCTGACGCCCTTCAGATCCGTTTCCCCTAGATCCTCATATTCGAACTCCCCGGCCGCCAACCGGCGCACGCTTTCGCTCACTACGACGGAGCTCGGTTTGGCGACCGTCTGAAGGCGGGAGGCCAGGTTCATGGTTTCGCCGAACGCGTTCCGTTCGCCGGAGGCGACGACAATTATGCCTGAAGCGATACCGATGCGAACCTGCAGCCGCCCAACGCCTTTGATATTCAGTCGTGCGATGGCCTCGACGATATCCAACCCGGCGCGGATCGCGCGTTCAGCCTCGGATTCGTGCGCGAGTGGGAATCCGAAAAAAGCGACGACGCCATCGCCCAGCATCCTGAAGACGTAGCCCTCGTAACGATTCACACAGGTCGTGCAGGCCTCTTCGTAGGCGCGAAGGATGATCTGCTGCCTCTCGGGATCGAACTTGTAGGCAAGCTTGGTGGACTCCACCATGTCGCAGAACAGTACCGTCAACTGGCGGCGCTCACCCGTCGCCGTCCCGGCCTGCGCGGCCGATTCGTTGAGCGCCCTTCCCTCGCCCAGCACGCTGAGGATTCGCTTGCGCGGTCCGAACGGGATACCAAGCTCCTTGAGATCACTGTCGGTCAGCACCCGAAGGGTCGCGAGGTCAACCTCGTTTTCCTCGAACACTTCAATGAAACGTTCGAGATCGTGTGACTTGAGCCATTCCGAGAGGGGGGCAGCTCTCATGACGGCGCTCCGCCCTGCTTAGACTGTCCGACCAGGACGCCGTGATTGACGAGCCAGCCTGCGATCGCCATGCCGGATTTGAGCGGCATGCGGTTCGACCAGGATTGCGCGATCTGCAGCGGCGTCTTGCCCGGCGGTAGGTCCTGCAGCAGCGGCGCAAGTTCCCGGCCCCCGAGGAACACCAGCGGGCTTCCAAGGCGCGGATGATGCAGGGCCGAGGCGATGCTGACAAAGTCACCCCGCAGACAGGGCGTGGAGACAAACTCCAGTTCGGGCGACAGCTCCACGGGCGTCATTGCCAAAGCGTCGGCGTCGAAGGCCGGAAGCGGTGGGGGTTCCCCGGTCTCGAACGGCGCCGAGCGCTGCCGCCAGAACGGGCGATCGCATTGATCCGCGACAGCGCGATAGTGCCCGGCGGCCCAGCGACGATGTCGATCCGATGCATCGTTCAGCTGCGCGCCATAAAAATCCAGAGCAGCCTTGGTCATTTCGCGCCGGTTCAGCAGGGTGTTGGCGACGATGGCGCCGGAAAGCGCCGTCTGGATCGCCTTTTGAACACCGCTGGATGAAATCGGATCGATCGCAAGCGCTGCGTCCCCTAGCTGAATTCGCGTGGGCGCCACACAGTCGCTGCTGAGATAGGGTGTCGCGTCGATGGCGCGCGCGGGGGCGACCAGCTCAGCGTCGCGACAGTCCGCCATCAAACCGGAGCGACCGATGAGCCCCAGAAAGCGCTCCGACAGATTGGAGCCCGGAGCCGACCTGAACCGGTCGGGATCGACAAACACCAGCGTGTTATAGGTTCCGTCGGGCAAGGGAACGCCCCAATACCAAACGTCCTCGCCCGCCTCGATCCACGGCGCGGTCCGCACGCTCGCGCCACGCCAATAGCCATAAAGCGCCAGCGTGGACGCACCCGTCTTGGTTTGACGGCGCGGTGAAACGCCGCGCCGTCCGCTGGCATTCGCCACGAAGTCGGCAGCTAGATGCACGCAGGTACCGTCGGCGTCGACGGTCAGCCGCCATTTCGCGCCGTCCCAAACTTGCTCGAGGACATGCGCGGGTTGATGAACCCGCACCCCGAAGGCCCGCGCGCGCTCCAGCAAGCGCAGATCGAACTCGCCGCGATCGACCAGCAGGCATTCCTCTCTGGGATCCTCACGGAATCTCGGCCCGTCAGCCCATTTTACCCAGACACCGCTCACTCTGGGAAAGCCCGCCGCCTCCACCGTCTCATGCATATCGGCCGCCCTGAGCAGCGTCATGACGCCGGGACTCAAGGACTCGCCCAGATGCCTGCGCGGGAATAGCTTCCGTTCGATCAGATGAACTCGATGTCCGAGTTGGGCCATTCGCGCAGCGAATGTGCTACCGGCTGGCCCCGCTCCGATGACGCAGACGTCAGCCATGGGCCGTTCCTGTCAGGCCGAACCTAGCCGCTCCCGGGTCGGACGACAGCCGGAGATAGGCCTCGAGGCAATAATTTAGCCAGGCGCGGATGTAGTCGCAAGCCGGCCGCCCGCGCCGGATGACCTCGTGGTGGCAGCCCCCACCGCAGAGATAGCGCGCCCAGCAGGAATTGCAGGGCTCCTGCTGGTGGACATGCCTCGTTGCCAGCCAGTCAGCCTGGCGAGAAAGGTCGACGCCGTCGTCGAGCGAGCCCATCGCGCCAATCTCGTCTCCGACAAAACGGTGGCAGGCCGAAAGTTCGCCTTCGGCGGACACACCAAGGTAGCCGGCGCCTGCGCCGCAGGGATAGGGGCGATGCGTTCCACGGTGGATCTCGCGCATCGCATTGACCATGTTGGCGAAGGGATAGCGCCGGCCGCTGCGCAAAGCGCGCTCGAACTCCAGCCCGCAATCGATCATTTCCCCCAGCATGCGTTCGAGATCCTCGGACTGCATTTCGCCTTCGGCGTTGGGCGCGCTGAGCACAGGGGAAAAGCCGACGCTGTGAAAGCCGGCGGCAATAAACGCGTCGAGCGTCCGGCGCAGGGAAAGGTTTCGGGGCGTCACCGACACCCGCGCGGAGACCTGCATTCTTTGCTGCATCTTGAGCAGCGGCGCGACGCGTTTCATCACCGCGTCATAACTGCCGCCGCCGCCCTTGAAAGGGCGCAAGGCGTCATGGGCTTCCCGCGGGCCATCGATACTGATGGTGACCGCAAAACCATGCTCCTCGAAGAAGCGACCGTCGTCCTCGCTCAGCAACGTACCGTTGGTCGTGATCGAGAAGGTGATCTTTGCCTTGCGGCTTTCGGCCAGATGCACGGCGTGCTGTGTGGCGGCCCGCAACACTTTGCGATTGACCAGCGGCTCCCCGCCGAGAAACGCGAGATTGAGGCGCGCCCCCGGTTGGGCGCTTCCCACCAGCAAGTTCACCGCGCGAAGTGCCTCGCCAAGTTCCATGTTCTTGGCGGTCCCGCCGAACTCACCTTGCTGGGCGTAACAATAGGTGCAGCCGAGATTGCACTTCTGCGCGATGGCGAGCGACAGTGCATGAATCGGCGGCGCGGGAAGCGGCGCATCGTCGATCAACGGCGGCTCGCCGACGCCGATACCGGACAAAACCTCGCTCACCCGGTCGGCGGCGATCGCAGCGCCGAGGCGAGCGAACAGGTCAGGCTCGACGTCGAACAGCCGGCTGCCGTTGACCACGAACAGATGATGGCCAGCCTCGGTTTCCAGCAAATGGATGTCGGGTGAGCGCGGCGCGCCGGCGGCCATGAAACGCATCGCGACGGGTGAGGGCATTGCAAACGCGTCCATGCCCATGGGGATCACTTTTTCTTCGGGAGCTCGTCGGCGTGCTCGGATTCCTCATCGGGCTCGTAGTCCCATCCCCCCACCTGGAATTTGAGGATGCGCTCCCATTCCTTGAACAGATCGTCGTACAGGATGAGCCGCGAGTCCTGGTAATCGTCCGGAAGGTAGTCGCCGTTGCGTTTCTTCTGCAGCCAATTGTCGCCGCGGCTCGTCCCGTCCGGCCCGATGGTGACATTGACATAGTCGGGCCGGCTGGAGGCCCAGTAGTAGCAGGAGCATTCGCGAAAATCGTTCTGCCAGGGCGAGCACAAGCCCTGGGTCAATTCGCCTGCTTCCGCCAGCCTTTCCGAGACGACCGCAGAGTCGTCTTCAAAGAAATCGCGGATCTCCAATTGCTGCTTGATTGTCTTCACCCGATATTCGGGATTCTCGGTCTCCTCGGAGTCCTCGGTCTCATCGGGATCACCTTCAGGATATTTGCCGAGAGCAGTGCGTGGGCCCCACTTTTCGTCACTAAAAATACAGGTAACCTTCTCACCCGCCTTGGTCAGAATGCGCGCAAGACTGTTCGACCACTCCATGCATATTACGCCCTGCGGGTTGTCCTCGTTGGTTTCGACGGCGGAGCCGATCGGGTTCGATGTTTTTGGTCCCTTGATCCTGGTGACCACTTTGTGACCGTCGATCTTGAGCAGCCGACGTCCCCGCAATTGCCGAAACTGATGATCGGCGTCGACGACCAGGTTGTCGTGCTCGACCAGCGTGATTCCAACAAACAGCCGGCGCCAGACCGCACGAAAATCGAACTCGAGACCCGGACAACAGTTGCCGATGGCCGTGATCGGATGTGAACTGATTGGATTGCCCGCCGCCTTGTACAGCAGCTCTGCGCTCTTGTTCACCGGGCGCAGCCGGACAAGCTTATCCGCGTCGATTGTTTGCAACGGCGGAGGTGGAGGCGGCTCTTGCTTTGGCGGCGCACCAGGCTCCTGCGTGGACCCCTTCGACGCGGGCGGAACCATCTTTGGCGGCCCGATCTTTTCGAGCGCCCTGATCTGTCGGCGCGTCAGAGCGAGATAATTACTGTCGGCGCCACACATGAGCGCCGGCATCTTGCGCCGTCCGTCGTCGGTCAGATCGGCGACCTCTTCGGGCTGCCGAAGCAGCTTTGCGAACCAGGCGGCGGTCCCGCTCGTCACCGCAGCGAAGACACGTTGATGCAATGCCATGATGGCCCGCGTGTCCGCCGCCGGGGGCGAAAACACCGGCCGCAGCGGGCGTTGATTGCCGAACGCCTCTTCGGCCGGCATGGTATCGAGATCGATGCCATCGCGACCTCTGAACGGATTGCCGTTCATGACGGCGACGTTCATGAAGCGGACGGTTTCGAACGCCCGCCGCACGATCTCCAAAGCGCGCTCGCGCGAATCGCCTTCGATCTCGACGCCTTCGCGCGCCTGTTCGAGCTCATCAAGAAGATTGCGAACAAACAACGTGTCGGGCGCGTAATGCGGCGGCGCGACGCCGATGCGCGCCTTTGCGTGTAGAGTCTTGCCGGGTATTGTGAGTTTCGCTCGCACGAACCCGTCGCAGGCATCATCGAAATAGCCTCGACTCTCGGCCTTCTCCTGCTTGAGCCATGGCGGCGCAGGCGGAATGATCGCGAACAGATCGGGGGGCACGGTATCGATATCATGTTCTTTCTCGTTCTGGGGTTCATGCTCCCAGCGCACCCAAGACTTGGCCTTGGAGTTGGACTTTGGCTTGGCATTCTGACCCGGGTATTTGTAGACGCGCGCTGCCAGGAACTCTTCGTCCAGGTGGTCACCCGCGGGCTGCTCGGGGCCGTAGATGCGCCCCGCCGCCGGCGTGAAGCGCAAGCGGATGTGGGGATACCTCCTGTTGGGCTTGATGTAGCGCACCTCGCCGAAGCCGATCGAAGCGCCGGCAACAAAGTTCTTGCACTTACCCTCAAGCTTCTGAACCGCATGGTCTGAAAACCATTTGGTTTCTGCCTTGACTTTATCCCGTTCATTGTTGGTGCGCCGGAACACCTTGCGATTTTCGACCTCGATGCGCCATTCCAGCTTGGCTTTCCTCAACATGTCTTGATCGAGGTGGACAAAACGGCCGTCATCAAGTTCGCCCCACAGCTCGAAGAACGGGGCCACCGGGCGGACCTTGCCGTCCTGCTTGAAAATGATCGTCTCCGGCGTCTTATCCCCCGTGATCTCACCGTTCGCCGAAACCTGGAACGTCGGCTCGGGTACGATGCGGCGATACCCGAGCGGGTCATCGTCCGCCTTCGGCGGTTCAAGTGTGTAATTGTCGACCGGTTCCGGGTGCGAGCCAAAACGCGCAAAAGCTAAAGGCGGCAGAATCGCAATTTTTTTGATCGTCATCGAACTAGCCCCCCAAGTTTACCGGAGCCCTTCAAAAACGGTGTTGATCCATTTAAGCGCGTCCCTGTCGGCTTGCATCAATGCCGCGAGGTAGTTTCTCGCCGCGGGTCTGGTCTCCACAGAGAATGCATATTTCTTGTCGCTGAGCAGCTTCTTGCAAAGCTCCTGCGATGTTGCGATCGCCTCCCTGTGAATCCGCCAGGTATCGCGCTCGTTGGGCGGAAGCGTCAGGCGGGAAGGCATCTGGAACGGGGGCCCGGCGCGCGGACTTTTCGGATCTTGCAGATCACTCAGATCTTGATCGTCTTTCAACGGCGACTTGACGAGAATTTCTGAAATCGCCTTTATGTTGTACATCTCGCCGAACACGCGGTGGATGATTTGTCCGCGCAGATGCGCCGTCGCCGGCGGCGGATGCCGTCTGGTCAGCGTGAGCGCGTGCAGCAGCCAGGTCAGCAGCATGCGATATCGAACATTGAAAAGCCCCGCCCACCGGCGCGACCGCCTGCTTTCGATCTTGGTGCTGCTTGCAGTTGTGCCCTGCGCCGAAGGGCGGTCTTCCGAATAGTCGCTCGACGGGTTGTACGGAACGTTCCAGCTGAACTCACTAGCATCCTTATAGTTGCAAAGCTCCTCGTACATCGCGCGCAAGCGCCCGTAATGGCTGTCTTCAGGTTTTACCTTATGAATACTGGGGCGGATCGCTCGCAGGATAGGGGTGCCTCCCATCAATTCGTCGACCGCAACGAGGCCTTCGCCCTGCTCGGAAAGCTCCGCGAGAGCGAGAATGGCCTGCTCTCGAGTCGTGACTTTGCTGATGAAGAGGGTGGCCCGTTCGGAGCCTGTTTGCGCTGCGAACTCTGGAGTTGTCGTCTTCGGTGCAGGTTCGCCGCGGTAGCTGCGCCCCCAGTCATCCCAACTCATTTGGCCGAAAGCGGCATCGACAAAGCAGTGGTCCGGGATTTTCTCGGGATCGCCGAGAATCCCGACGATCCGGTGGTAAAGCTCCCCGACGTGTTTGACTTCGTCCCCTTTGACTTCGTCCCCGAAGTTTTCTCCGTGCTCCTTGACGTGCGTCTCCGCGGCCGCGCGAATTGCATCGTACTCTGCACGGCGCTCCTTTTCCAAACCCACGGGCATTTCTGCATAGCAATAGCAGGCCAGGGAGCCGTGGGTCAGGCGCTCAAGCTGGAACGGAAAGGCCTGGAACGGCGTGTGAAAGGGGTAGTCCTCGCGGTCGATGTTGATGGGGCCGCCAAGCAGCGCGAGAACGTTCTGCACCGTCAGCAGATGCCCCATTTCCTCACGCGCGATCAGCAACAGAGCCTCGCGCCAGCGCCGCGCCTGCTCGACATCGTCGCGCAGCGAATAGGCCGCGTACAAATATTGCACCATGAGGGCATGCTCGATCGACGCCCCCATCTGCAAGAGCACGAGCAGATGTTCGTACCAGGAAAGTTCTCGGCTCTTGTCGATCTGACGCTCTTGACGTGGCTGCACGACAGTCCTCCCCAAGCAAACAGATCCTAGCTCACGTCATCTCCCTGAAAATCGACGGCATGCACAACCAGCATATCCCAACGATCGGTTCCACACCACCACAAGGTGAATCATGCGTCGTCACGACGCGATCGCAGCGCGGACCCTCCGCTGCGCTCCCGCCCATACGGCGCTTTTGTTTTCCAATTTCTACGGGCCCTTCGCGCGGGCAGGGCATCCAAACACGAACCGCCGCGTCCCTAGGTATCCACCATGAGAACAGAGACCCTCGTGCGGAGCCTCCGCATTCCGGACCCCACATCTGCTTGGGGAGTTGCCCCACGTCGCGAAGCAGGTGTGAGTTGGAGAAAAGTTGGAGAAGCCGGGGGCCAGCAACTCAAAAAATCAGATAAGCGGTTGAAATCGCTGGCGCTCCCTAGGGGAATCGAACCCCTGTTTCAGCCTTGAGAGGGCCGCGTCCTAACCGCTAGACGAAGGGAGCGTGAGGGACAGGACATAGCCGCGAATTCCGCTGGCGGCAAGCGTGATTGGGCGACTTTGCGAAACTCGGATTGGAACGGGCTTAATTTCTCGGTGTCGTTCTGGCGAAAGCCAGGACCCCCGCGCGAGCGCTTGCGCTCGTCGCGATTACCCGGGCTAGACATTGTTGCGGCAAATCCCAGGCGACCATCTCGCTTTACGAGAGCGCGTTTTGCGCGCCCCGGGACGACGGTTTGAGGATGTGGCCGCTTCTCGAGCTTGCCTTGGCCGGCAGCGGCGAGCTCGCCTTACGGCTCGTTGGCAAATTTAAGCCGTCCTACCGGCTTCAGCGTGTGGGCGTCGAAGGTGCGGATTTCGGTGACCCCGCCGATATCGAGCGTCACCACCAGCCGATCGCCGGCAACCGCGGTCGACACGATCTTGGCGCCTTTCGGCACGGTGGCGGTGACGTCGCTCAACGCCTCGGTCGCCCTTCCCTCGGACTTGAAAAGGCGGTAGCCCACCGCGATCAGGACGGCGCAGATTGCCAGCGCCGTGGTCAACCCCGCGATCAGCATCATCCGCCGCACCCGCGCGAACAGCGCGGCTTGCTCGGAGGTCGGTTCGGGAACAGCGGTTTCGGTCGTCATGCAGAGCTCTGGGTCAGCGCAAAGGTTGGAGGTTGTCGTCGCCGGCGACGAGGGGTCGGCCCGGCTCGATCGGGTGCTGGCCGCCCGCCTGCCGGAGCTGTCGCGATCAAGGCTGAAAACCCTGATTCTGGCGGGCGCGGTGAGCCTCAAAGCCGCCGCGATCCGCGATCCCGCTTACCACGTCGCATCCGGCGATACGATCATAATCGACGTGCCGGAAGCCGCCCCCGCCGAGCCCATGGCTGAGGATATCGCGCTCGATATCGTGTTCGAGGACGACGACATCATCGTCATCAACAAACCGGCGGGCCTCGTCGTGCACCCGGCCGCCGGCCACGAGACGGGCACGCTGGTGAACGCGCTGATCGCCCATTGCGGCACCTCGCTGTCCGGCATCGGCGGAGTACGCCGGCCCGGCATCGTGCACCGGCTGGACAAGGACACTACCGGGCTGATGGTGGTCGCCAAGAACGACCTCGCCCACCAGTCGCTATCGGCGCAATTCGCCGACCATGGTCGCACCGGCGAAATGCGGCGTGGCTATCTCGCCTTTGCCTGGGGCGTGCCGAACCGGCAGCGCGGTACGGTCGATGCGCCGATCGACCGTCACCCGCATGCGCGGGAGAAAATGGCGGTGAGGCAAAGCGGCCGTGTAGCGGTGACGCATTGGGAGATCCTGGAGAGCTTTACCGGACGCGACGGCAAGCCGGTCGCCGCGCTGCTCGCCTGCGAGCTCGAGACTGGGCGCACCCACCAAATCCGCGTCCACCTCTCCCATATCGGCCACCCCCTGATGGGGGATGCCGTCTACAGCCCGCACTTCAAGACCAAGGCGAACCAGCTCGGGCCGGAATCGCAAGGCGCCCTCGCCGGCCTTGGCCGGCAGGCCCTGCATGCTTATCTGCTGGTAATTCAGCACCCGCGAAGCGGAGAACTCCTTCACTGGGAACAGCCTTTGCCGGAGGATTTGCTTCTCCTCGAAGGGAGACTAAAAGCGGCGCTATGACGCAGGCGACTTCAGAAAACCTTTACATTACAAAAAGTTATAGCAGCCACACGGGGACGTGACGTCAACAATCCTTCCCTAATTGCCTCCCGATGAGGTATATTGCGCCTGCGTTGAAAGATCGACGCGGAACATCGCAGCTCGACTGGCTTTAACCAAGCGGTCGTCTGCCTGGCCCGCCGCTATCGGGGGCCTGAACCTTTGGAGGGCGCAAGTATGGCCCGTGCAGCTACGTTGCCGGTTCTGAATGGAGAATCCGGCCTTTCCCGTTACCTCGCCGAGATCCGCAAATTCCCCATGCTGGAACCCCAGCAGGAGTACATGCTCGCCAAGCGTTGGCGCGAGCATGACGATCGGGACGCGGCGCATCAACTCGTCACCAGCCACCTCCGCCTCGTGGCCAAGATTGCCATGGGCTATCGCGGCTACGGCCTGCCGATCTCCGAGGTCGTCTCGGAAGGCAATGTCGGCCTGATGCAGGCGGTGAAGCGATTCGAGCCCGAAAAGGGTTTTCGTCTCGCCACCTACGCCATGTGGTGGATCAAGGCGTCGATTCAAGAGTACATCCTGCGTTCCTGGTCGCTCGTGAAGATGGGCACTACCGCGAACCAGAAGAAGCTGTTCTTCAACCTGCGCAAGGCGAAGAGCAAGATCTCGGCTCTGGACGAGGGTGATCTGCACCCCGACCAGGTGAAGCTGATCGCGAGCCGCCTCGGCGTCACCGATCAGGACGTCATCGACATGAACCGCCGCCTCGGCGGCGACGCGTCGCTGAACGCACCGATCCGCGACGACGGTGAGGCCGGCGAATGGCAGGACTGGCTGGTCGATACCTCGCCCAACCAGGAAGCCTTGATGGCCGAACACGAGGAATACGATCATCGCCGTGACGCCTTGAACGGCGCCATGGGCGTGCTCAACCCGCGTGAACGCCGCATCTTCGAGGCGCGGCGCCTTGCGGACGAGCCGATGACGCTGGAAGACCTCGCGGCCGAGTTCGGCGTCTCGCGCGAGCGCGTCCGCCAGATCGAGGTCCGCGCCTTCGAGAAGGTGCAGGCCGCGGTCAAGGGCACCATCGCGAAGCAGGAACAAGCAGCGCTGGAAGCCGCGCACTAAGCGCGAGACTTTCCGGCGCCAGAAATTGGCGGATCGAAGAGACCTAAAAGCCGGCGGCAACGCCGGCTTTTTTGTGTGTGGTGGAACGCGACCAATCTCGCGGTGTCATGCCCAGGTTTGACCGGGGCATCCAGTACGCCGCGGCCGCCGCGGCTTGTCGATTCAATCACGACCGTCTCGGAGTACTGGATCGCCCGGTCGAGCCGGGCGATGACGGCGGTGATTGTGGTTAGTAAAATGCCTGGAAATACTCCGCGAGCGAGTCCACCTCGCCCGGCGTCGCCAGTTGCACTGGCGCCGCCTAGTACGCTCGACCATGCGTCCATCGCGGCTATTTGCGCGACAGGTCAAACTCTTCGGTGCGCTCAGCGGCTCCCCACCGGCGACGGCCGGGCTACTTTGCATGGGGTTGTTTTCGACATTTTGGTCCGGACCCGCCCGCCGGGCCATCAAGCCAGGCGATGATGGCGTTACTTGCGCTCAACAAAACGCGCGAAGCTGGTCCCTATTCGCCCCACTCCCTCGCCAGGGTCGCGAGCCGGCAGCCTTCGCAGTAGCGGGCGTCCTTGAAGTCGATCCAGTTGTGCGCATAGACGTGGTCGAGCGGGATGGCGTAGCGTGCCCGCAGGACGGCCACGAGGATGCGCCATGCCGCAACCTGCGCCTCGGTCGGCCCCCTCGTCACATCCGGAAAATTGCCGGCGAACTCGACACCGATCGAGTTGTCGCGCACGACCCGATGGTAAGTCGCGGAGTTGTCGATGAAGGTGTTGTCGTTGCGATTGGCGCCATCGCCATGGGTCGGAACGAGGTTCTCAGGGACGGCCCAATAGACCGTTCCGTCGGTCTCGACCCATATCGTGACGCCGCGCCGCGTCGGGTTCTTCGATTGCGCAAGGGCACCCATGCGGGCCGATCCCGCAGGCCCCTCGGTCTGGTGCACGATGATGTTGTGCCAAGCATGGGCTGCCGCGACGTCGCCCCAGGGCGCGAGCCAGACCATGTTCAGGCCGGGAATCGTCGGCGTGCCCGACGAGCGCGCCAGTCTGGCAAGGTCGGGGTCGGTTGCGGCGGCCGGAGCCAGCAGTGCAAGCGCGGCGAGCAGCGCCGCGAGAAAGCGGGAAAGCATGAGGCGGGGCGGTCCGTTGCGTCTCCAGCCTAACATGCGTCAGGCGAATTTGCGTGCCGCTTCCGTTAGCAGCTGCAGCGCATCCGGCTGGAGCGGTGGCGCTGGATCGTAGATCGCGAAATCGTTCTTGCCGCTTTTCTTGGCGGCATAGAGCGCATGATCGGCGTTCGCCATCAGCCGGTCGGGAAATTGACCGATGCCGCGCTCCCACTGCGCGATGCCGATCGAGACCGCGATCGGAATCTCGCCTCCTGCGCAGGTCTCGGCATCCCTGCGGCAAACGTCCAGCACGCGGCGGGCAATCAGCGCGCCCTCGGTCTGCGTCGAGGACGGCAGCACGATACAGAACTCGTCGCCACCGGTGCGGGCGAGCATGTCGCCAGGCCTGAGGCGCGTCTGCGCCATCAAGGTGAAATGCTGCAGGCAGGCATCGCCCGCAGCATGTCCATGGGTGTCGTTGATGGCCTTGAAGCCGTCGAGATCGATGACCAGCAGCGAGAACGGCTTGCCGCTGCGCTCCGAGCGGGCACACTCTTCGGTGAGGCGCTGCAACAGGTGCCGCCGGTTGGCGACACCCGTGAGATCGTCGAGTAGCGCGAGATCGGCGACCTCGTTGCGCAGGCGCTCGATTGCCATCAACAGGCAGCCGAAATTCCAGGCCATCGCCAGGAATACCAGCACCAGGATCAACGCGGCCTGCAATCCGTTGAAATTGATCGCGGTGATGGCGCCGCCGAAGCCGAGCAGCGCGGCAACGGAGCGGATCAGATGCGCAGACAGCAGCATGAAGGCGACGATCGCGGCGAGCCGCGCGCCGGGATTTTCCCGGCCATCCTGCTTGCCGAGGAGAAGCGGCAGCACCATCACGATCGGCGTCGATTGTCCCAATGAATAAATCAGGACACGCGCGGGCATGTAGTCGATCACGACAAGGAATCCGGCGAGGCCGGCCGTGGTCAGCAGCGAGATCCCGATCGCCGTGCGCCAGGCCACCGGCTTGTTGTAGAATCGCGCCACGCCCATGCAGGCGAGCCAGGACGAGAAGATCATCAGCCCGCCGCCGGCAATCAACGGAAAGCGCGGATCCATCACGCCGCGCAGCATGGTGATGCCGGCACCGACCGCCGCGAGCACCGCGGCCGCCGTCCAGAACCGTGCCGCCTCGAACTTGGGATAGGCGTTGGCCACGTAGGCCCAGATGAGGCCCAGCGCCAGGAAATTGATGACGATGACGATCCAGAGTGTCGACACGCTCAGCATGGCGACTGCGAGACACGTGTCGTCTCGCCCTCTCCGTTTGGCAGCCGTCCGTCCATGACCATCCCCGTCTTGTTACGGAGGACAATGCGCGCGGCGCGCTTAACGGAGTCTCACCGCGATCTGCGAAAGCGCGCCCTTGGTTTTGGATTGATGAACGCCGCGCGCGTTGGCGGATCGTTAGCCATGCCGTGCGGGCATCTGGCGGACGGTTGCAGGCGGATTCGCGGACGGAAATCACCTATAAGAGCGTTTGAGCTGTGGATAACGTAATGACAGCGGCGTGACAGCGCGGGGCAGGCGCCCGCGAATCTGCTGAGTTTGGCGTCGAGGATGTTGCGAGGCTGGCCCTCCGCCGAGCATCCCTCGTGTCGCGTTCCACCATTAACCCTTGAGAGGATACTATGGCTAAGAAAGCGAAGAAGGCGAAGAAGGCGAAGAAGGCCAAGAAGGCGAAGAAGAAGTAACGCTACTTCTTGTTCTGCCCGGGTGGAGCCTCGCTCCGCCCGGGCATCAGATCGGACGAGACGAAAAACAGCGGGCACAAGGCCCGCTTTTTCATTGGCTAAGCGTCGGCTGCTTCGCTCCCTTCTCCCTAAGGAAAGGCGAAGCGCTACCGCTCCGCGAACGCCAGTCTCGCGCCGAGCACAGAAAAACCGGCGGCAAAACTGCGGCGGAGCCAGGCCATCACACGAGGGCGGGAAATGACGCGCTCGCGGACGGAGGCGGCAAACAGGCCGTAGACCACGAACACGGCAAAGGTCATCGCCATGAAGACCCCGCTCAATTCCAGCATCCGCGCCAGCACATGCGCCTCATCAGCAGCAATGAACTGCGGCAGGAAAGCGAGGAAGAAGATCGAGAGCTTCGGATTGAGGATGTTGATCAAAAAGCCGGTGACAATCACCCGCCAGCTCGAACGCTCCTTGATCCGCCCCTCCACCGCCAGCGCCCCGGTTTCGCGCAGAGCCTGCCAGGACATGTAGAGCAGATAGACGACCCCGCACCATTTCAGCGTCGCAAAGGCGAGCGCGCTGGTGTGAAGCACGGCGGCGAGCCCAAGCATCGCCGCCGTCATATGCGGCACGATGCCGAGCGTGCAGCCGAAGGCAGCAGCGACGCTCGCCCGCGAGCCGCGTGTCAGGGCCGCAGCCAGCGTGTAGAGCACGCCGGTGCCAGGCGAAGCGACCACGATCAGGGATGTGAGCAGGAAGGGCCAGGTCATGGCCCGACCTTATCACCGCGGCTGACGGTGACAATACGACGCCTGAACGGCCGTCAGGAGAGCTGGGCGATCTCGGCCTCGCGCAGCACGTCGAGCGGTGCCCAGGGCTTCGCCCAGAACTTTGCACCATCCGGCAAGGACTGCGTCAGCGGACGTCCGGAGGTGACGACGACGTCCAGTCCCGGGTTGCGTTCCTTCGCGATGTGGGCAAGCTCGACCCCGTCTGTGCGGCCGGCGAGCTGCACGTCGGTCATCAGGAAACACAGCGTACCCGCCGCCACGTCGAGAACGTGCCGGGCATCTTCGCCGCTTGCGCACTGGATGACGTGATAGCCGCTCTCTTCCAAGAGAAGGCTGAGCATCTCGCGCTGCATGGCATCATCCTCGACAATCAGCGCCACTGCACGAAATGGCCGGGCCTGTCCCATAGGCTGCTCCTGATATTGCTGGTCATGGGCCTAAGTATCGTAGGTTAAAAGAGGAACCGCGAATTGGTTCGGCTCCGGACCAAATATTGTAAGTAGTGTTCCCTTCTTTGAACCCATGGAGCCCACCATGACTGCGATCCGCGGTGCCGCCGCCATCACGGGAGCTGCGAGCGGCATTGGCCGCGCGCTAGCGATCGAGCTCTGCGAGCGCGGCTGCGATCTCGCGCTTGCTGACCGCGACGAGGCCGGACTGAAGGCGCTGGCCGCCGAGATCGGCGGCATAAGCAAGATCAGCGTGCATCGCGTCGATGTCGCAGAGCCGAGCGAGATCGCGCTGTTTGCAATCGAGGCGGTCGCGGCGCACCCCGAGCTCAACATCCTCGTCAACAATGCCGGCGTCGCGCTGCTGGGCTGGTTCGAGGAGATCGACCAGGCGCAGATGGAGTGGCTGTTCAACATCAATTTCTGGGGCGTGGTGCACGGCACGCGCGCCTTCCTGCCGCATCTGAAGGCAAGACCGGAGGCACATATCGTCAATCTGTCCTCCAGCTTCGGCATCATCGCCCCGCCGGGACAATCGGCCTATGCGGCAGCGAAGTTCGCGGTGCGCGGCTTTTCGGAGAGCCTACGCCATGAGCTTGAGGTCGCGGGGAGCCCAGTGAAGCTGTCGGTGGTGCACCCCGGCGGCATCGCCACCAATATCGTACGCAATTCGCGCACCGGCGTTGGCGTCACCGACAATACCCGCCGCGCGCAGTCGATCGAGTGGTTCGAGAATGCCGCGAAGACGACACCGAAAGCCGCCGCGCTGCGGATCATCAGGGGCATCGAGCGCAACGAGCGGCGCATCCTGATCGGCAACGACGCCCGCTTCATGGATCTCCTGCAACGCTTCCGGCCGGGGACGTATTGGAAGCCGTTGCAACGAAGGCTGGAGAAGATGGCGCAGGGGAAGTGAGCGAGTGGCGCGACGATAGTGCCACACGCACCATTGTCATTCCCCGCGAAAGCGGGGAATCCAGTACGCCGCGGCTTCGCCGTATCAGTCACCGCTCTGGAATACTGGATCGCCCGCCTTCGCGGGCGATGACAGTTAATCTCGTGGATGTCGCTTGCCACAAGGTTGTCATTGCGAGGAGCAAAGCGACAAAGCAATCCAGACTAACTCCGCGGAAAGAATCTGGATTGCTTCGCTGCGCTCACAATGATGGTGGTTGAGGCTAGCTGCGCCCTCACTGCCCCATCAGCCGATCGGCAAAATAGCCGATGGTCTTGCGATAGATCAGCGCCCTGTTCCACTCGCGCATGGCTTCGAAATTGGCGGTGCCTTCGCCATAGGGCTGGCCCATCTTGAAGCCGTTGGTGTGCAACAGGTTGGCGGTCGAGGCGAGCACGTCGGCGGCGCTGTGGCGGAGGTCGACGCGACCGTCGCCGTCGAAATCGACGCCGTACTTGATATAGGACGACGGCAGGAACTGCGTCTGCCCGATCTCGCCGGCATAGGCCCCGATCAGATCGCGCAGCGGCAGGTCGCCGCGCTGCACGATCTTGAGCGCAGCGAGCAGTTCGCCCTGGAACAGCTCGGTGCGTCGGCAATCATGTGCGAGAGTTGCGAGCGTGCGGATCACCGGCAGCTTGCCCATATCACCCTTGCCGAAATCACTCTCCAGCCCCCAGATCGCAACAAGGATCTGCCGGGGCACGCCGAATTGCTGCTCGATGCGCGAAAGCAGCGCGGCGTGGCGCTGGAGCAGCGCGCGGCCGCCATTGATGCGTCCGGGACCGACGCGGGTCGAAACATACTGCTCAAAGCTCTTGTTGAATGTGTAGCGCTGGCGCCGGTCGAAGGCGAGCACCGCGCCGTCCTCGGTCACCCCGCCGAAGGCTGCACTGGTCACGCTCGGCGAAACGCCGGCCGCCTGCGCCTCCGATGCCATGCTGGCGACGAAGCTGTTGAAATCGCCGCCGCAGCGAGCGGCCTTAGCCGAACCGCCGGCCACGAGAACAACGGATGCGATGGCCAGGCCCAGTCTCAGCATGTTGAAAGATTCCTCTCATCTTCGCGCGAAGCAGCGCGCGATCATGCCCGGGAACAGGACTTGCGTCAAAGCGGCGCACCAGCTCCGCGCCAGAACCAATCGCGCTGCGGCTGCGACTAATGCATTGCGCTTCCACCCGCCCTCCAAAACCGCACGAGATGCCCATGCCCATTCCGCGCCAGACGTTCGGATTGCCTGCCGTCGTTGTTCTGCTCTCTCTCTCGGCATGTCCGGCGCGACGCACGCGCAGACGCGCGATGTCACGGGTGCCCGAGACTATCCCGGCGTCGGCCGGTTCGCAGGCAGTGTGATCACGGGCTATGTAACAAAGGATTTCGACGCGACGCGGATGCAGGCAGCGGCATTCAGGGACGGCCAGCCCACCGACGCGCGGCGGCTGGATGGCCGCGTCGTCCGCATCGCCTACCGCACCAGTCCCGGCCCCTCGATCCTGGAAGTGTCCCGAAATTTCGAAACGCAACTTGCAAAGGCCGGCTTCGAGACCCTGCTCGCCTGCGATACCGATGCCTGCGGCGCCATTCCCTTCACGGAAAGCATCGATACGCTGCCGGTCCCGCAGATGTGGGTCGACGGCTTCAACTACCACTATTATGCAGGCCACAAGAGCGTCGCCGGCCGCGAGATCTATGCCAGCGTGATCGTCAGCCAGAACAACCAGGAAATTTTCGCACAGCTCACTGTCGCAGAGTTGGGGGCAATCGAGAACAAGATGGTCGATGCCGCCGCGATGGCGAAGGGCCTTGGCGAGGCCGGACACATCGCGCTCTACGGCATCTATTTCGATACGGACAAGGCCGTGCTCAAGCCCGAAAGCCGCCCGACGCTGGAGCAGATTGCAAAGCTGCTGACCAGCCAGCCGCAGCTCAACGTGTTCATTGTCGGGCACACCGACAGCCAGGGCGCCTACGACTATAATCTCGATCTGTCACGCCGCCGCGCCGAAGCGGTCGCGGCCGAGCTCGTGAAGAGTTTTCGTATCGCGCAGACCAGGCTGCGCACGGCAGGAGTCGGACTGCTCGCGCCAGTCGGCTCCAACGCGACGGACGCCGGCCGCGCCCTCAATCGCCGCGTGGAGCTGGTGGCGCCATGAAAACCGACCGACTTTCTCGTCATTCCGGGCTCGGCCCTTCGGGTTGCCCCGGAATGGCGAGCGCGAAACTCTGCCTCTAACGGCTTGATGCTTCGCGCGCCGGTGCTAACCTCGAACCACCGGTGCAGACAAAGCTGTACGTCATGCCCAACGACCAACAACCTGCTCACCCAACCCGCCCCGCGCTCCTGCGCGCGCCGCTGTTCCGCCTGCTCGCCATCAACCTCGCGATCGGCGCCTGTGCCGCGACGCTGCTTGTCGGCGGGCTGCTGCTCATCAATCCCGCGCACTTACGTGATCTCATCGTCGCCGACAGTTCGCCGGTCGTCGCGATTCTCCTCCTGCTCGGCTCCTTCCTCGTCACTTTCGGCTCGGCCGCGATGGGGACCGCCATCATGGCGCAAGGACGCAAGGAGAATGACGGCGGAGGCGGCGGCGGAAAGCTGCACCTGGCACCGCAGAAGCTGATCGACGAGGTGCGTTAGCGTGCATACGTAGCCGAATGCACCATTGACGTGCGATGGAACTGATGCAGTTCGCTGCCGCCCTACACAATCGCAGCGAGTTCCAATCGCGGCGTTGTGATCAGCATAGCTCAAGAGGCGAAGTTCGTTCGAATCAAACGTAAAACGCGAATGGCGATTAACTTATGTGGGTTGCACTCCCTGCGACATCGCCCTGTCACAATTTTATCTTGCCAACACATCGATCAGGCGATAGAGTTCTATTTTAGGTTGTTGTCCCTGCCAGCCCCGGGCGACGCTGAAGACCAAAAATAAACGGCGGGCTTTCCGGCCCGCCGTTTATTGAGGCTGAGGGCCGCACCAGACCTTACGCGGCGTTTGACGCTTCCATCTTGCAAGCAGTTTCGTCGATCGATGGCGCGGCCACGGGCGCCGCGCTCACCGCCTGCAGCCCGCAAAGCCATTTGACTATAGCGCGGTGATCGACGACAAGCCGCCATGGCCAAAAAACCCGGAACTAACCCCAAAGGCGAATTCGCCTTCTTCAACGTCGTCTATGAAGACGATTCCCAACGCTCCAACCGCCGCGTGCCTGCCGAATTGCTCAGCGGCCTCGATGGCGACGAACCCGCACGCGGCTTCATCCTAGAGCAGGACCGCGAGATCGCCGAAAAGTCCGGCCGGCCGGCGCTTGAGATCAAGCGGATCGAGCGCGTGGGGGCGAAGAAGAAATAGGCAGACATCGACCGGCGCTCACCAGCGCCCGCACCACTTGTTCCAGGCAAACAGCAGATCGGCAAACCGGTCATAGAAGAACCGCGTGAACGGCAGCGCCACGCAATTGCCGAACAGCGCCGCAAGCCACCTCTCGCCCGGCGTCAACTGCCACAGCGCAATCGCGACATCCGCGCCAACGACGAGCCGGCCGGCTTCATCGGTCGCGTGCAGGCGCCGCCTGATGTCGTCGAGCGAGGCGCCGAAGCGCGCCAGCGCATCGGGCTGTTCATTGATGTCCCTGAACTCGACCGTGCCCGCCCGCACCAGCGCGAGCAGCTTGTTGCGCTGCCAGTCGATGCCGGCATCGCAGACGGGGCAGCGGGTGTTGTACCAGACGGTGAAGTGGGAAGCCGACATTCGCGCCTACCAGGTTAATTGCTCAACATATTCAAACCAACGCTCCAACCGCCGTGTCCCCTCCGAGCTGCTCGGCGGCCTCGACGGCGACGAACCCGCGCGCAGCTTCATCAGGGAGCAGGACCGCGAGATCGCGGAGAAGAGCGGCTGCCCGCCGCTGGAGATCGAGCGGATCGAAAGGGTTGGAGCGAAGAAGAAGTAGGCTTCGGCTCCATCCACGTCATTGCGAGCGCAGCGAAGATTCCATGGGGAGTGGATAGCGACCGGGTCTGAGGCCAGACTGAGGTTGCTGAAT
>NZ_JBANBK010000065.1:0-48431 GCF_053572325.1 Bradyrhizobium sp. UFLA05-112
TCCAGCCAGCATGGTGAATCAGAAACAAGCTGATTTGGGAATCCCAAATCGATTCAACCTAACCCCATCCCGCTTTAATCGCCGCCGGCTCAGCCGGCACGGGCATGAACCGTGGAGCGATGTAGCCAACACCAGTTTCTCGCTCTCACTGAAACGGTCGACTTCCGCGTCACTCTGGCGCGATCGTCGCAAGTCCAGCTTCGATGACTGCGATTTCTTGGCTTACTTGCGCGACGACTTGTCTTGGATCGATGCCGGTGACGCTCTTTAGTTGCCTCAGCAACCCCTGCCGATGCGCAAGAAGGCTCTCCAGCGCGCCACGGTCGTTTAGTCTGACATAGCCGTTGACGATCAACTCAACTGAATGCGACATCTATCTCTCAACTAAAGAATACCCTGATCTTGCTAATATATCGGATCCGGCAGCACCACGCAGCATCGCGTTTCGGAAACCTTGATTAGTAAGACTAACGAGCAAAGCTCCTTGTCGCCGTACATGAACCGCGCCCATTTTGGTGGCGGTCGCGGACGTGCCGATGTCTCGCGTAACCGGCGCCTTCGCGGCAAGGGGCCGCCGCCTCCAGAAGCGGCGGCCCCGCCCAACGCGAGCGACCAATGCCAGAGCGGGCTGCCAAATGATAGGAAGCGCGCCGACTTTTTGTTCGCGCCTTCTATTGTCCCGAAGGCGCTGGCATTCATCTCAATGGAAGCACAGTGCGTCTTGGCATGCTCGTTCTCACGCGAAGTGATACGACAAGCTGCCGTGGATTCTAGCCGCAATGCTCGCCTATCGAACATTTACTGCTGGGATGCTTTGCCGTCGTGCGCAACAGCTTAAGATGAGCACCTAGACGGACGCTCATTTGAATGCGTCGTTGAGGATCGCCGCAATCCTGGCGCCGGCGAGCGCAATCCGCTGGTTCGCGATCCTGTGGGCCCTCGACTGATAGGCCTGCGTGAGCTTATACGGGCCATCGCCGCCGCGGATCGGCGGTGCGTACACTGACTGCTTGGCGATCTCGAAGCTCTCCTGGATCCAATCCTCTTCATCCGTCGAACCGCTATCCACCGTACGAAGATCCGCCGCAGCGGCGATCGCATCTTGTGGTGGCGCGCTGGTCGGTCCCAACAGCCCGTCCCAGAACGCGTGGAGCTCTCTGGCGCTTCCACACTTGGTGCACTTGATCTTTACGTCGTTCCCGCCAGCGTCGCCATCTTGCTCGGCGTGCGTAAAGCGGGAGGTCGCGTGCAACGGTTGATGCAGGTCACCGACCAGATGCAGCAGCCAGGAAAGATCGTATGAGCGCACGTCGTCCGATGCCGTCTTATTCGCAACCGTGCTCTTGAAGACAGCAACCTGAGTTTGTGAGTTGGGCGATTGCGGCTGCTGCAAGGCGGTACCATCCGTCGAAAACGGTTCGTCTATGAAGTGCCAGTACTTGTGTCGGAAGTGATCTGCATAGCCGATGTTCTGCGAAGCTTCGGGCGTCTGGGGCGCAACATCGCCGTTTCTGTCGCCGTCGTTATGGTAGTCGCTGAGCGATTTGATCTGGTCCGGCCACGTCGCCGCCTTCACGAACGCGATTTGGTCACGCTGGCTCGCCGGCACGCCCTGGACCCAGCCATCATATTGAGGATTGAGTTTGAGGAGGCGCGTGGCTTCCTGCTTGGCGGCGGGCGTCAGCTGACTCCAGGCCAGCGCAGCCGCCTCCATATGTCCGAAGTTATTCCAGGCGTTGGCGGGCGCCCCCAAGAGCACTGCACAGCCCAAAGCGATCCAGAAACGTGTCTTCATGGAAATCCTCATCGAATTGGAAATGCAAAAGAACCCGCTGACGTTGCGGACGCGGATTCATACACGTCATTTATGTCGTCGAAAAGAAGGAAAGAGGGCGCTTGCCACGTGAGAGCCGGCTTGGGCGGCAAAGCTTGGTTCAAACCAAGTGCGGATCGCAATGCCGTGGGCGTACTGCCGGCGCGACCCGCCGGGTCGCCGTCCTCGTCATCACGCAAGCTCCCCATCGGTTTAATCCCCACACCATCGCAAGTCCCGCGCGGTCCACACCACTCGGAGGTTAAGCCAATGGAGGTCTTTCAGACCTAGAGGGCTGGCCGGGACACGCCACCGTATTGATCCATGACATTGTGGCGAGGCCGACGTTAAGCCAACATGAAGCTGCACTCAGCAAGGCCTCAAATCCAACAGGAACGAGAGTTTGCGCATCGTGCCTAAAGAAGGTCCGGGCTGTCAGGTAAGGGAAGGCGATGGCTGTCAGGTGACGACGTCGATAGCAGTCGTACTCGCAATATCCTCCTCCCGTTATCACGTCTCGCACATAACCTGGACCTAAGGACCGAGCACATCCGCTGCAGGTTGTGTTGCCGTGCGGGGTCCTGTGATTCACGAGGATGAACTTCATAGCGTGGCCCGTTAGAGATTTCATCCAGCCTGGGACTTGTCAGCGATGCTGTATCGAAGTTGCGCCGATCTCGGGGCAACCGCAGACCACATGGCATGTCCTGCCGATCTCGATGGAGCTAGGCCGCTCGCAGCCAGGAGAGCCATCTATGATCGCCCTCCCGCCGCACCCTGAAACGGTCGACGCACTTCTTGGAACAAAGAGCCGTTCGCCAGCAGTAGTAGCGGATCAGACCGAACCTTCCACCGCAGATCGCACAGCACCTTGCTGGACCATGCCCCGCATTTTGGGAGCTGTTTTGCATTCCTGCCTCCTGTCGGCGTTACGCGGATAGCCCTCGCGCCCGGCATTTCCTTCGGCGCAGCATTACGCGCGCAAACCGCGCGCGATTTCGGCCGGCGCCAAGCTTCCAGCGTATACGGGACACCGTGCGCCATCGCTTGATTGCGCACTGGCTTGACGAAGTAACCGCTCTATTGGAGGGCTTCGCCGATGTTGCTAACTATAAGCGTCGTTCGATCTTGATTAGTGCAATCAGTAGCGGACCTGAGCCTAAATCCTGCGCCCCATCGGCAGATTTCGAGGAATTTTAGCGAGATCGATCGATAACTTGCATTTGGGCCACACGGAAACGAGTTTGGCGCCGCCTTCGCACTCTCAACGCGCAGCAATCCGACGCCCGGTGGTCTCGAACTGTTCAAATCAGCATGGACACTCGGACCGGCCGAGGTGTTGCCTGTGTGGCTGGCGTAAGGCGCTCAGCGCTCCTTGCGAAGGCGGACGAGACGGCAGATCAAAATCGGTCTTATCTCCGTTTCGTTAAAAAAAGGCACAGAAACAGCGACGTTGCGGGCCAAGCACCGCAAAACTACTACACGACACGATGACCGAATTGGAAGGTGTGACGCGAGGGATATTCACCCTTCATATCTTCTTGCACCCGTTGGCCCGCGCCATCGGGCGAGAGAGAGAAAGTATGCCGCCCCCTTCGCCTGTCACGTTATGTGCTTGATATCGTGAGACTCGCACTCATGCTCAGCAGGGAGGATCGCGCGCCGCGGTCGCGCCTTACCGCGTAGAATCGTGGAGCCGCGATATCGTCGCTCGAACCCGATCGCTCGTACTACGTGCTCATGTCCGCCATGAGAATTACGTTATCGATCAGCCGCGTCGAGCCGACGTAGGCCGCAACGCACAGAGCCGCAGGATTAGCTAAGGGGCTTGAGGCCGGCTCAAGCGTGTCGGCATCGACCAGCTCAAGGTACTGCAGCCGGTCGACCTCATCCAAATGCCGCCTGGCGATCATGATAAGCTTCTCGCATTCGCGCTCGCCTGCGCGGAATTCGGCCTCCGCCGCGAACAATCCGCGACTGATCGCAAGGGCCCTCCGGCGCTCGTCTTTATTGAGATAGCGATTGCGGCTGCTCATGGCGAGCCTGTCCGGCTCGCGAACGGTTGGCACTGTGACGATCTCGACGGGAAGATTGAGATCAACTGCCATGCGACGAACGACCGAGCATTGCTGGAAATCCTTCTGCCCAAAAAATGCGATATCCGGCCGCACCATGTTGAATAGCTTGCAGACGACTGTCGCGACACCGCGAAAGTGCCCAGGCCTGAAAGATCCACACAACGGTTTTGCCAGTTCGCCAGGTTCGATAAAGGTCTCAAACTGAGCTGGATAGACCTCCCCTGCTTCGGGAGCAAAAAGAATGGTCACGCCGGCATCACGGCACAGCCCCTCATCCCGCAGAAAAGCACGCGGATAGGTGCCGAGATCTTCGTTCGGCCCGAACTGAGTGGGGTTGACGAAGATGCTTACGACCGTGACGTCGCACTGCGCCCGACTGGCCTCGACCAATGCCAGGTGGCCGTCGTGCAGATAACCCATTGTCGGCACGAAGCCGACCCGTTTGCCACGAGCTTTTGCGAGAGCGGTACGAAGCTGAGCGACCGTCGTAATCGTTTGCATATTTTGACTTTACATCAAGTTGGATTGGAAGGTGCCCAGTTTGAGAGCGCCTCGCTCATGCCTTCGGGAAGCCGATAGGATTCTTGTGGCGTCGGGAACGCGCCGTTGCGGACGTCTTCGGCCCAGTGTGACAGTGGCTCCTGCAACAGCCGAAAGCCCTCGACATAGGTCCGAACAAATTTTGGCCGACGGCCTTCGGTTAAGCCTAGCACATCATGAAACACAAGTACCTGGCCCGAACAACTGGGGCCAGCTCCGATTCCAATCGTCGGTATTGTCAAAATCTCGGTCGCTCGGGCGGCGAGCTCAGCCGGGATCCCTTCCAGAACGATAGCGAAACATCCAGCCTCCTGCAGACGGTAGGCGTCGTCGAGCAGACGTAAGGCATCATCGGCCTTCCGGCCCTGCACCTTGAAACCACCCATAACATTGACGCTCTGCGGCGTCAGGCCGAGATGGCCCATCACCGGAATCTCACAATCAACCAAGGCACGTACGATTTCGGCACGTTTGGCCCCACCCTCAAGCTTCACCGCGTCGGCCCCACGCTGCAGGAAACCTCCGGCGTTGCGGATGGTCTCCTCGGGACTGAGGTGAAAGCTAAGAAAGGGCATGTCGGCTACAAGCAAGGCGTGAGGCTTTGTGCGCGCCACGGCCTCCAGATGATGATTCATCATCGCCATGCTGACCGGCAGCGTGTTGTCGTATCCGAGGCAGACGTTACCAACGCTGTCCCCGATAAGGATGATGTCGACAACTGGATCGGCGATGCGTGCCGTCACCGCATCGTAAGCGGTGGTCATTACGACACGTCGGCCCTCCCCTTTCCACCGCTGCATCGCTGGAATCGTGACGCGTTTAACAGGCGTGTCCGAATTATGGCTCATCTTAAGTTCGATCCGTCGATTGCCCCGCGCATACTTAGAGTCGTCGCTTCCTAAAGAAGACAGGCGAAAATTGTCAATGCCGAACTGAAGAAAACAAACGTGCGCCTTCCAAAGTAAAGGCCAGATGCACCAAAACGTGCAATGATTGCGCGATCATCGGCTGGAAGCCTCCTCGTTGCTATCAACATGCGCGGTGGTTACATGGCAGGCGCGCGCGCCGGCCCGCCAGAGAGCAAGTCAGTCCCTTTTCCACCGGATGGTTTCGCCAAGGTTTAGTCGAATCCGGGTATCTCGTTTCCACTTGTGGCCAATCTCGACGTGGAATTCTTTTTGATCGAGCTCTAGTCCGCTCTTTAAAAACTGATCCGTCAGACCACCGCGGCTTGCATAGTAGGAGCGTTGCCGGCGAGTTGGGCCTTCCGGCTTGGGGGCTCGTACCAAGTGCATGATTTGATCGCGTCGTGATCCGGGGCCAATTGCTTCAGCATGTGATCGCTGAGATCGCGCGTGCTTACCGAGAAATGCTGAGCCCTTGTCGCAACGGTTTCCCGGTCCAGCGCAGCGATCGCTGTTCGTAGCAAATCTCCAGAAAAATCATCCTGGAGCCGGCCTTCGATCCGCTTTACCAAGTCATCATTAGGCATTTAAAGTCCGCGTTACCGAGGCCATGTTTCGAGCCAACATATGGGACTTGATGCCGGTGTACAGACAAATCATGAGATAGCTTCAACGGTAGTAATGGGCTCCGGATCGATCTTTTCCTGCTCAAGAGATCGAGCATCATCGCCTCCCAGGAAAGTGGCCAGAGACTGCCATGGGTGGCTTGGTAGCAAATCGATTTTCCGCGACGCCTTGCCGGGGATTCCGTGCAGGCGCGCCAACGCGGGATTCATGAGATGGGGCAAGACCGGGATTGGTAGAAGGGAAGTTAAATGCAGCGCGATACGCAGGCCGCCTTCGTCGATGTCTCCCCAATGATAGATACGCCTTATTCCGGGCCACCGTGAAATCGCTACCAACGCCGCTGCCACTGCCCTCGACGGGAAACCACCGGTGTAGACGGCGACCTCGTTGGCTTGCAGCACTTCCCGCACATGCCGATTGAAGCTCGCGAGGTTTTCGATCGTGATGATCGATCGGATCGCACCCGCTGGTTCGATCCCCGGTGCTTGTTCCGGGGGAAGCCCCACATAAACCAGGCTTGCGAAATCCACGCCCGCGAGACGAACCGGACCGGCCATCAAAACAGGCTGCGAAAACTTCTCCAAGCCCAAGCTCGCCATGGCTTCATTGTCAGTCAGATCGGCCTCGAGCTTTCCTATCTGCTTAAGGAAATTGATGATCCGCGATGCGTACCGTTCCAGGAGCTTGGTATTGCCTGTTGCTTGCCCGGAATACGTTCGAAGATCGCGTCGATCTATGGGATCACGCGTTAGAACGGCATCCAGAGCCGTGATAAATTCTGCGGCCTGCTCCGTCTGCTCAAAGCCAATCGAGAACGGTCGCTCTCCCCGCAGCCAACCGTCGATAATACTGTCTCGCGCCTCTACTGCGTCGGTGTGCTTTGGAACCACAGACGCTTGAAGTCGGGATACCGCCGCTCTTGCACGCTCGTGCGCCGGTGTCCTCCCAAGAAACTCGTAAAGGCGGACGGCATCTCTCAATCTGATACGTTCGGTCAGGTGCCGCGCCTCACCACGGCCTTTGACGACGCTGATGGCGCCTTGACGTTCCGCGTCCGCAAGAAGCCGGTCAAATGCCGCACGTTCCGCTGCGGACGGAAAATCGTAAGGCGCGCGCTCGGCCGGTTGGCGCGTCCGGTCGGGGACGCGTTCCACGCGGTCGAGAAGAATGCCCAAAATGTCGCGTGCCCTGCCTGCGCTCACGTCATTCCGCCGCCTTTTGCGTCGTTTGCTCGCTCTCTGTTCTGAACCATTCCACGCCGCGATGCTCCGGATTGGCTGCCTGCATCTCGGCCTGAGCTCTCGGGCCAATCCGTTCGGCATCGACGGCAACGCGATCCGTGCCGCTCATGCGCGTCACTGAGATGATACAGTCCACCGATTCAAGGAACGTCGCACGGTGAATCTCGGGTGCCGCGATGACCAGTTGGAGCCCGAGATCACGGTAGAGTGTGATGAGATTCTGCGTATTATTGATATCCAACTTGTTAAAGGCTTCATCAAAGGCAACCAAACCCATGCCTTCGGCACTGCCCTCACGTCCGCCTTTGGGGAAGTAAACGGACACCATGCTGGCGGCAATCGCTACATAATAAGGCGCCTGCCGCTGCCCTCCCGACAAAAGCCCAACCAGCTTCGAGAAGGCTTGCTGTTCACCTGCTTGATTCTCCAGGAACAGCTCGAACTCGAAATAGTTCCGGTAGTCTTCCAGGCGACGCGTATCCTGATCGCGAGTAACGATCTCCTCCACTTGCGCCATCGCGCGTTTCATCTCGTCGTCCGCCGCGCTTGCCTTATCCGCCAGTGCCGCAAATGATGCATCCTGGCTTCCGATAATACGCTTCACGAGATCGTAGAGCGGCTTAAAGTCCGCAGATATATACCTTTTGAAAGAGTACTTCTGGCCCACGAACGAATATGCGGCGAGCCGCTTGTTCAAAATGTCGAGCTGCGTCTTTATCTTCTCAAAGCGGTCGGACATTTTGGCGAGCAGGTCTTCCTTGAGCGCCGCCTCAAATTCATGACGGGCTTGAATGACTTTCTCGCGGTGGGGCCGGAGTTCATGTTCTTCGAGTCGAATCTCCCGCGCCGCGCACCAGAAGCAATGCTCGGCATGGCCGGCATCCTCCGGAAGAGGACTTGGGCCTTGAATATACTTCCGGACGTACTCACTAAATTCTCGCAGGGCACGCGTACCGTTCTCGCGCGCAAGCCGCGCATATTCGTCGGCGGCCTGCCTTGCTTGATCGCGGCGCTCCGCGAGAAATCGCACTTCCTCGCCGCGCTTCTGGAATACCTGCACACCCAGTGTCGTTCGAGCCTCGTCGATCGTAAAGGCGCCGGCCTCCGCGAAGGCGATCAGTTGCGTCGTGCGATCGGTGGCTTGTTCTCGCTCGATTGCTTCAGCCGCCATCAACATCTTCGTCACGGCTTCCTGACGCTCCGTGATGCGCTCTCCGGCGCGAATTGAACGCGTACTGCTTGTCCGTTCTTTTTCACGCAACTCTGTTAGTTCTTTCTCGTAAGCGTCAGTCTCCTTTTCGATGCGCTCAATCTCCAGCCGAAGGGCTTGGCTCTTAGGATCCTCGACCTGTTCCCGATCTTTCTGAAGCGCTATTCGCCGCGCTTCGGCCCGCTTGACGTTTTCCGCCGCTTCTCGCAATTGCGATACAATGTCTTCCTTGCGTTCAAGTCCAGCTAGGTACGTGACCGCGCTGTCGAGCATCTTCAGTTCCCGTTCCTTCTCACTCATCTGGGTTCGAAGGAGGGCACATTTCGCTTGCGTGGAGGCCAACGCCGCAGTTTGCGCCGTCTTTCCAAGAATAGGACTGAGATCGCTAAATACCCGAAGTGAAAGCGCGGCCGTCGTCTTGCCGTTGCGCATAACGGCGTGATCGGACTCCTGCAATTCCTGTTCGGTATCGGCGCGTACGTAGCGTCCGACCTGGGTATCGACAAAAGCACGCGCGTCGATGTTGTCGGTCCGCAACACGTTCGCAATCGATCGTTGCGGTAGGGTGCGGTTTGAGCCGCGCCGCGTCTTGCGCGTATTGACGATCCGGCAACCATGCAAGCTTGAACGGTGCCGCCACAGATAGTCAAACGCCCTTTCAAGCTGCAACTCCGGCACGATCAGGGCCTCGCGGTTCGGCCCAAGAAGCATTTCCAAGGCGAGAGCCCACGATTCGTCGGCGATCTCCACAACATTTGGAAGAGCCCTGCTTTGAATGTCGTTCAACGCCAGAGCGTCCATGAATTGCCGCACATGGGGCGAAAGCACGCTTGCGCGCCCATCATTCGTGCCGCGGAGCGACTGCTCCAGATTGTTTAACTGCTGGCGGTCCTCGGCAATTTCCGCGATTCGGATATCGCGTTGCTGTGCGAGCGATGCGCGGACCACAAGGATCGCCAGCGCGCGCTGCGCCAAGTCCGCTAGGGATTCGCTTTCGACGACAAGCCGCTCCGTGGTCTGTTCACTGGCAGCGCGGACAAGCTCGGCCGCCGCCTGTATGGCACCATGATGCACGATCGGCACGAATTGACGTATCGCGGAAAATTGGGAGATGTGCCGAAACTCATTCATGGCACTGTCGAATGACAAAATGGCGCGGGCCTTATCGTCGTTGGCAACCCGTTCCTCGACCTCGATAGCTCGAATCTTTGACGCGCCCTCGCCGTCCGCGAGCATGGTCCGCTTGCGGATGACTTGGTCGCGATTCTCCGATACGACCCCGGTGTGATTGACGATCAGCCGATTAAGCGATGCATTCTCGTGGTCGGCACGCTCCTTTTCCTTCGCCAGCTCCCTGATCTCAAACTCCAGCCGCATGCGCTCCGAGGCGCTGGCAATATATTCCTCCGTTTGCGACTGGAGCGTCTGCCTCGCCCATGTCGCGAAGCGACTTCGGACGAGGCGCACATCCCTGATTTCCGCTTCAAGTTCTTCAGCGCGCTTTTCCATCGACCGCCATGTCTCAATGGACGAGCGAATGCGCTCAACATTGAGGGGGTCCGCTTCAAGCACGAAGCGCCTCACAAAGTCCGTGGGATCGCGGATTTCTCTGGCCAGGACGGCGTTATTGAAGCTCCGCAGAAAGAGGCGCGCATCCGGCGATGAACGCGGCCGCATCGCGGCCAGGTACTCCGCGACGAATTGCGTCGATCGGGCGTGCAGCGTAAGCGCTTTGCCGTGCCTTTTCTTCAGCCGCTCGATGATTTCGTCATGGGACACGACAAACTCGTCGCCGTCTTCGTCGAGCTCGATAAAATCCTCAAACGAGAACGCGTAGCCCCGCGCGATGAATAGCGCCCGCGCCGACTCCGTTCGCTCGCTATGATCTGCATGTAGAAGTAGGCCGATGGACAACGGCTCATCCGTCGCCGTATCGCGAAACGTAAGAGCAAGAATCGTCTCACACCGTCCACGCTTGGGTGCCCCGCGATCGAAATCACTCACTTGGCCGAGGCAATAGCTCAGGACCGTGCGATCGCTTTTCTCGCCGGCAGAAGGATTGAGGTCGATGAAATTTCCGTTGTTGCCCGTAATGACCACTTGAACGCCGTCGAGGATGGCGCTCTTGCCCGCTCCGGTCGGTCCAATGACGGCGATCATGCCGGCCACATCGAGGTCGAGAACCTCGAAAACATACCAATTGTGGAACGAGAGGCGCGTGAGCTCATACATCAAAAGATGCCTCGTCTGGGTCGAGGCGATGCCGTTCCGATGACGGTCCAGCCTTATCCGGCACGACAGCTGAGTCGCGCTCGCGCACACTCCAAGCAAGAAACTCTTCAGGCGCTCCCAGCTCCACCCACTTTACAACAGAGGCGGTAAGGACATCATCGACAAGAATGCCTATGCCGGGGAGAACCGTAACCGGGGTAAGCCGCTCGACACGGTCCGCATCATGCAGCAGAACGGCTCCTCGCCGCCGCAACGACTTCAGGATTTCTTCTAGCCGCGACTCAAGGGGCGGCTCTGCCTTTGCAAGCGTCCGGATGCGGTCAAATATTTCGTCGGTGTTGGTCTCAACCCGACCGACTTCATCCATAAGGCCCGCGCGCAAGCCTTCGTCATAGGTGACGCGCAGCGCAAGCAGGACAAGCGTCTCGTCTTTCTTGAGACGCGAGAATTGCCAGCCGTATCGGTTCTGGCCTCGGACCAGCGCGATCATTCCGGTTGGCGGCTCTATGACAATGCCAACCCCCATCGCACCGAAGTACCGTTCGAAAAATGTGCTGTGACGGCGAATGAGGTCGTAGATTTCTCGCCGAAGCAGGCTTGTATCCGGATAGATGATCTGGTGAGCAAGGAGCGCTTGAATCGCGGTCTCAATATCGACTTTCTCGACGGGCGGGTTGCCCCGCCGACCTTCGAGAAGGTCGCGAAGTTCGTCAAGCTCCAGCATGCGACGCTACCCTTCCCACGCGACGAACGACAAAGTCGGGACATGAGATCCACTCATTCTCGAAGCGTGTGGGCTTAATTTCGATCGCATAGCGCCGTGCCAGAGCGCCGTCGCCGATCTGCTGCAAGGCACGGAGCCGCTCGAAAATGAAGAAATCATCTAGCGACGAGAGAGGCATGTCGGCCGCTTGCAGCTCTTGCCGTTCGCCGAGCGCAGTTTCGAGATAGACGGCCATCTTTGCCGCTGTGATTGCTGTACGGCCCCGGTAGGCATCAAGCGCCGCGCGATAGGCGAGAAATGCCGAATCTGGTGCTTCGCGTCGAATTTTTTGGGGCTTTACGACCTCCCGCCCACGTTTGTGCTGATAGAGGTCTTCCCTGCCGATCACCACTTGTTCCGGAAGGAGGTTATGCGGGATGGATAGCTCGAGCGAGGAGGGACCAGCCAGATCGCCGAGCTTGGCTAGCGCCTCGATCACACGCTCGGTCTTCGTCTCCGCAATGCGATCCATGAACCGCAAGGTATTGGAAATTCGCCGTTCAAGCCGCTGGTTCGTGGCCTCGATAATTTCGAGATAGTCCCCGATCCGGTCAAATACCGAGATAACGTTGCGCAATTCTTGGGCAATTAACGCATACGCGTCTTCAATGCTCTCACCGCGCCCTTCCTTGACGTAGGCTTCGGAGAGGACAGTCATCCTTATCTCGTTGGCAAGAATGCCCTCCGCTGTGTCGATAATCTTACGCCTGAAGCGGAACGGATTGGTTGTGCTCTTCAGCCGCTTGAAATCTGAGATCAGGAAATGCTCGACGAAATCGTCAAAGAACTTCCTGAACAGGGTCCGCATATCGGTCTGGCCAATCAACTCTTCTTCAATTTGCCGTATTGCGCTTGAGATAGAGCGCAAGTGATGCATAAAGGACTTGGCTGACCGCTCAGCGTTGCGAACGGCCTCCGACCTGTTCTCGGGATCTTTATCGGCTCCTTCGAGCTGCAACAGAACTTGCAAGACTTCACCTCCATAGGAGCGCGTTCGTCCTGCTTTTATTTCGAGTAGCGTTGTCAGAATGAGGCGTCCGTTGGCATTCATATCGACAACGCGGCGGTAGCGGTCCCGAAATTCGGCTAACCACCCCGTTTCGAGAAGCCGCCGGTACGCGACGATGGCCTTGGTATCTGTGGTCTCGGCTGCCGGCGCATACGGAGCCTCATCGTCGAGTTGGACGTTGCGTCCCTGACGGTCGATAAATTCCCGAATCGCCTCGGTCATTTCCTGTCGGGAAACGACGCCCGGAATATCTCCGAAAACATCGCGGTCGATGTGCTCCAAAAGGTCGGCGTAGAACCAACGCGCTGCGCCAGAAAAAATGCGAAAGATATCCGGCGGTAAACCGCCAAATATTCGAGAGCGCGCTTCGTAGGCTTCTTCCCCTGTCATGGACCGTCCCCGATTAGACACATCCGCGGGCAGACGCGAAAGGATTATTCCAGCATCCTATGAAGGCGAGTGTGAATAAAAACAACAAATACAGCAAGATAGCCTTTTTGGCGCGCCGGGCTCTCCGGGACCAGGCTGCCGTGATCCGGGCCTTTCGGATCGCTAAACGGGATGCCGCGTCTCGTAGCCGGCTCCCATCGCACCAATGGTCTGCGTCGCTTGCGCGACATGTATAAGACATAAACTCACTCATACACGTAGATATCCAAAATACGTCAATATTATCAGCCTGTTCTGCTAGATTTCATGCGACCCAAAATCGAGTGCCGCGCCGGTTCGCAGCGTTTTTTGCGTGTTGCGCGCATCTTTTGTGCAATCTTGAGCCTACGCCTATTTGCGAAGGGCTCCTTGACAAGGCACAGTGAGAACGAACTCAGCCTATGATGAGCCTTGGCCGATGACCTTGCTTCACGCGCTCTGCCGCTCGTTAGAATTGAGCCGAGTGGGTCCGTACTCCGCAACAATCCACTTGCTCGTTGTGACAGTGCCGCCCATTTCGTTCTCTGTTGCCAACCGGGGTGCTTCGAGCCTGGCCTCAGCAACGGCCAAACTGTCAAACATGCCAACCAATGTTGTGTTCGGCAGTCGATATCGTACGTTGTTCAAGCCCAGGATCCACAGTTTCCAGCCCTGCGCCGCTGCTTGCTTCAAAAAGATGGGGTGCGGATCAGGGCTGCTCCCCTTTAAATCATACGACGCAAGATAGACAGGCATTCTGAAAGCCTCACTGAGAGCAAATAATCACACCATCAAATAGTTATGCAGGAGCTTCAGTGATCACGACCTAACCCCGGCGAGAAAGCCATCGACTTCCAGTTTGAGACGATGGCTGCTTTGGGCCAGCGCATTTGCAGATGTCAGTACCAGCGAGGATGACGCACCTGTGCTCGAGGCGCTCTGAGCAACCTGCCGGATGTTGCTGGCGACCTGCGTCGACAATTCTGCCGCATGTTGGATATTCTGCGCAATATCTTTGGTTGCCGTACCCTGCGCTTCGATCGCAGCAGCAATCGTCGATGCGATTTGCGAGATCCTGCCGATGCTGCTGCCGATCTCCGTGATGGCGCAGACCGACTCTTCCGTGGCCGCCTGGATATCCGCAATTTGCTCTGCAATTTCCGAGGTCGCCTTGGCTGTCTGTGTTGCCAGCGACTTTACCTCGTGCGCCACGACCGCAAAGCCGCGGCCGGCCTTGCCCGCGCGCGCGGCCTCGATCGTTGCGTTAAGCGCCAAAAGGTTTGTTTGGCTGGCAATTGCGGCGATTAGCTCAACCACGCCACCAACCTTTAGCGCAGCTGCCGACAGGTGCTTTATCCTTTGGTCGGTTTCTTCCGCCTGACGCACGGCGCCTCTGGCGATTTCTGTAGATTGCCCGACCTGGCGTCCAACCTCCGTAGCAGACGCCATCATCTCAGCGGTACGTGCAGCGACGACCTGAACATTGCCTGAAGCTTCCTCCGAGGCGAAGGCGACTTTGTCAGAGACTTCCTGTGTGTTGTGCGCCGTGTCCGTCAGGCTGCGAGCGGAAGCCTCCAGCTCGGTCGAGGCGGATGACAGTGTGTCGATGACGCCGCTTACCGCATCTTCAAACGTCCTCGCAAACCTCTCCAGCTCCGCCTTCCGTCGCATCCCCGCCAATCGATCCTGTTCCAGATTCGCTGCAATCTCGGCCTGCGCCTTCTCACCTAGTTTAAGCTTGAACGATTCCATGGCCTGCGCCATTTCACCGATCTCGTCTGAACGATCAAGTCCGGGTAGGGTCACCTCGAATTGCCCGGCCGCCAGTTGGCGCATCGCTTTGGTCATGCGTGTGATCAGCCGGGCCATGCCCTGCCCGACAAAGACGGCAACCAACCCGATTACGAGCGTGGCAAACCCAATTCCCCAGCCTAGCATCTGGCGGATGCGCGAAACACGCTCTTCTGCTGCGGCAGAGCTGGCATCAGCCGCCGCGATCGCTTTCAGGAGGAGAGGACGATTGCGACCGTAAATCTGCCCGAGATCATCAACCTGGTCATCCAACGCCTGTTGAGCAACCATGAAGGCCACAAAGCTAGCTCGGTAGGAATCAATGAGCGCCTTCAGTTCCGTCTTGACGTCCGGCGCCAACTGGGAAGACGCAAGCGCGATTCCGAATTCGGCGACCCGCTTTTCCAGTTGATCGCCGTACTTCTCCTCACGCCGCAGCATGAAATCCTTTTCGTGCCGCCGCATCATCAGCATCAAGGCGGCTAGTTGCGGTTGATTGAGCTGCGTAAGCCGGGACTCGGCCTGATGCACGGAGTCGCGCAGCTTGCCTTGAAGCCCATCATTTTCGGCGAAGCCGAGGACGCGCTGCGCTGAAACGATGTTGTTGAAACGTGTTGCATAAAGGCCGATTCCGGCGCGCAGGAAGGATACGTCCTTCAGGGGGGCACCCTCCGGCAATGAGGCAACATACTTCTCGATCTGGCTGAGGTCGGCCAGTTCCTCCCCGATGCCTTGGGCGTGCCGCGCGATCAACGCTTGATCGTGCTTACGCAGAAACTCCAGCGCTAACTGCTGCGATTCAAGAAACGCTGCTGAAAGTGCCGTTAGGTGAGCACGCACGTGGATGCTCTGATCTGCCTCGCGCTGCACCTGCGCAACATAATTGAGCCCCACGATGCAAGTCGCTCCAGTGGCGAGCACGCCCACTATTCCAAGCATGGCAATCTTGGTTCGCAGGCTTGGCCGAAGTCGCGGAAGAATTGGCAATACGAAGCGTTTCGCAGCCGTTGATACGGACATCAAATTGCCAATCAATCCGCGACCATTTCCACTGCGCTTCTGATCAGAACGCTCGAAACGTAAGCTCGGGGAGATGCCGACCATTCGCAACCTCCGTTGGGTTTGTTACACAAGGCTAACGAAGAGACCGCGATCGACGTCGTACCGTGACGAGAGCGGAGCGGCAGTTTGCTTTTGCGTTCTTTGGCTTTCACGTCGTCAGGCTCAGCGTGTTCGCTTCGCCCATTGATCCATCCTCGACTGCCCCAAGAACGATTTCGAGATCGGCATATCATGTCCTCTAGCCGCGGACTCGCACAGCATGCGGCAGCACGCGCGTAAATTGAGCGATGTTTGCCGTAATTGCGCAGGATTCACTCGTTCAGGAGGACAAATCTCCGGACCTTATCAACTCCGGCACCGGCAAGTGCAACCCATCACGGAACATGCTAACAAGGACAGCGTTGGGCGCGACTACGGCAAGGAGTTCTCCATCAAGCCGCTGGATAGGGCGATGGCACAGATAGAATCCCCGGTGGACTTGTCAGGCTTGGCTTAGCAGGTACCTTGAATTCCCTTGACTGCTCTATCGCTAATTGCAGAATGGCGGCGGTTTCAACCGCAGCAACCGGACAGTTACGTTAGACCAGCTTTCCTCCGGCCACGCACTCGACATGACGCGAGTTAGGGCAGAGAATGTCAGTGCTCATCGACTATCGCAGCCGCGATTTTCCCGCTGTCTATTCTTTTCGTCCATATAGTACCCTCTCAACCACTTGGAACGAGCTTCTCTGGGCCGCCATAACGATTGGTCGCCCAAGCACCTACCACGTCTTCAGGTACGGCGAAGCCTCGTTCCATGAAGCTATTTTCCGGTTGGCCCTAGTACGGATGGCCGTCGAGCAAACTTGGAGCGATCGTCTTCAACGTACAAACGCCTTCGCCGCGCTCGACCCTACAGAGAAGGGGATGGTGAGCTACTTTCTGGGCATGACACTTTGCAAGCTATTCGCTTCAAGTTTACTGGGTACACCATGGCTCCTCCACCTTGATGTATTTCGTAATTCGTTGAACCCACTCCTACTTGGACGTTCGCGTCCCGATCTTGTTGGGCAGGATATCAGTGGCAATTGGCATGCCTTCGAAAGTAAGGGCCGCGCGTCAGTTCCGACATCGACCGACAAGGCGAAAGCTAAGGTTCAAGCGCAAAGGCTCGTCTCGATCAATAACCGCAATTGCACTCTTCAAGTCGGTTCGTTCGCGTTTTTCCGTTCGGAGGTTCTGGAGTTCTACTGGCGCGATCCCGAGCCGGATTCAAAAGATGATCCGATTCGCTTGCCGAGACCTGAGGCAGAATGGCGCTACTACTATGAACCGGCGCTGAGCCTAGCGTCTGACGTCGGTTCAGGGCCTATGGCTGCCGAGAGAGAATTGGCGGACGTAACGGTAGAAATACACCCGAAGGTCCGTCACTTGCTCTTGGAAGGCCGCTGGGCAGGAGCACGGCGTTTAGCCATGCGGTTGCGCACGACGCTCACGTCTGAGGGCTACAAGCCAGACGGCATCAAACTAAGTGTAGGTGAAAGCTGGTCGAGGCCCTACGTGCCAACTGAGCGCGGTTAAACTATTAAGTCGCCGAGATAGTTGGAGCATGACCATCACCGTCATTGCATGGCTTGATGAAGGCCTCAAAGCTACAGAACCCGATACTACCTCAACGACCAGCTTGAGGCATCGACCTTGAGCTGCCCCTGAGCATCAAGTCTTGCTAACGGGTGACAGCGCATTGAGGTGCCGCATTGAGCTCGTTACACTTTCCCCTCCCCCTCTCGCGCATGTAGTGGCTGCAGGATTGGGTTTCGCCTTCTCTCACCATTGGCTCTCGCATACGTGACCCTTGAAGTTGGTCTAGTGTAGAGGTGAGAGCTTCGTAAGCGTCGTTCTCTCCCTTGCGGAAGTCGACCGGCTTGGTTGCCACCATCACCCGGACAGTTCCGGTCGGGCCGATCACCGGCTTTCATGGACGATGGCCCTGACATCGCCACGTCCACGCCTCGGCCGATCTGGATAGTGACGCCCTCGGCCTCGATCTCAATGCCCCAGCATCGCAACGGCGAGCCCGGACATCCGGCTTGGCCTTGCATCGCGCTGTCTTGCGCTCATGGCCAACGGCTACGGCCGGTACCATGGCGTCTACCACCGCCGGTACAAACGGCGGAAGGTCAGCCATCGGCGTCGGCAACTGGCGTGCGTGCCAGCGCCAGGTGAACACTTGTTGTGGGGTCAGCCCGTGTCGCCGGGCAATCTCGGATATAGGAGGGTTTCCTATGTTTGTCCGCGCGTACCCTCGCGCATCGACCACTGAGCAGGAGGCACGCCGCGCCAAGGAGCAGCTGAAGGCCTTCGCTGCTTAGCGTGGTCTCAAGGTCGCGTCCCGGTATGTTGAAACGAGAGCAACGCGAAGCTTGCCCCTGTGCTGTTCCGACTGCTGGCCGTGCATCACTTGGAGACATTCTCCTGGTGGAGCAGGTTACCCTTTCGGTTTCCAGGACGGAGTGACTACATCGGCGCGAGCGAAACGCTGGATCCGCCGTGCTCCCTCTGGACAGGCGAGAGTTGCCCATCGTGAAGACGGACGTCCCTTTTCAATCTTGCGAGCATAACGCACCTCTATGGCTTCTTCGTCAAAGCCCACCTCGGGCAAGCGCGATGCTCGCCCTATCGTCGGAATAGTTAAGAAGTTGGCGCTCCTCGTGCCTAGGCACGCAAAGCGTCCCTTTCAGCCATCGCATCGGCAGCATCCCAGATGCCAGCGTAGATTTCATCAAGGTCTGCCGCTGTCGCACAATACGGCGGCATAACGTAGATCGTATTGCCGAGCGGCCGCAGCAGCAGATTTCGCTTCTTGAAGAAGGCGTGAAGCTTTGGACCCATGTCCGCCAGATAACCCGGATCGCTCGTCTTCAGATCGAGTGCTGTCACCGTGCCGGTTCGGCGAACGTTTCCGAAGCGCGCATCGGCCCGGAATGGCTCAATTGCCTGCTCTTGCATCGCGGCGATCGCCGTCACGCGTTGGTGAGTTTGGGGATCTTGCCAAAGATCCAGATTGGCTCTTGCAGCCGCGCAGGCCACGGGATTTGCGGTATATGAACTCGAATGGAAGAACGTGCGGGTCCGATCCTTCGAATAATGCGCATCGAAAATATCCGCGCGACACAGTGTTACCGCGAGGGGAAGCGCTCCACCTGTAATTCCCTTGGAGTAGCAGACAATATCGGGAGTGACATTGGCCTGCTCGCACGCGAAGAGAGTTCCAGTGCGGCCCCAGCCCGTCATGACCTCGTCGGCAATGAAAAGGACGTCCGAGGCCTCGCAGATACGCTTCATCTCTCTGAGCACCCAGGCCGGATACATCAGCATTCCGCTGGCCCCCAATATCAGAGGCTCGACAATAAAGGCTGCCGGAATTTCGTTTCGACATGCTGACTCAAGGGCGTCGAGCGTGTCCTGCTCATGACCTGTTGCCGGAAACGGGACCGAGGTGACGTCGAACAGCAAGGGCCCGTACGCCGCGTTGAACACGCCCCTAGCCCCAACCGACATCGCGCCAACCGTATCGCCGTGATACGAATGTTGCATCACGATGATGCGTATTCGCTGCTGGCCGACATTATGCCAATAGCCGAGCGCCATTTTTAGCGCGACTTCCACGCTCGTAGAGCCGCTGTCGGAGAAGAAGACATGCTCGAGCCCGCGAGGCGCGAGTTTTAGAAGCTCGGCCGCAACTTCCTCGGCCGGATCGTGGGTATGGCCGGCAAAGATGATCTGGTTGAGCTTGCCTGCCTGTTCCTGAATCGCGCGCACAATATATGGATGACAATGACCATGCGTCACCACCCACCAGGATGAGATTGCATCGATGATGCGGCGACCATCCGCGGTGTGAAGATAGGCGCCCTCGCCCCGAACAATCCTCGTCATCTCGTCTTGAAGGGCGTGTTGCGTGAAGGGATGCCAGATCGGCGACTTATTCTTTGGCATACAACTTGAAACTATCTGCACGAAATGAGGCCTTGAATGCTGCCTCCAGCGTGTCCGCCGTGAGGGGAGAGAGCCATGGCAATCGACCCAACCAACGCACCCGCCCCATCTCGCGAATGATGGTCTGGGTTTCGGCGTTTCTTTCGCCAATGAAGGCCATCCCGAGAATTGGGATCTCACGCTTTCGGAGCGCCTCTACCGACAGCAGCGAATGATTGATGGTACCCAGTTCTGTGCTTGCGCAAAGCACGACCGGAAGCCGCCATCGCTCGAACACATCAATGTAGAGTGTGTCGCCGCTCAGCGGCACCATCAACCCGCCCGCGCCCTCGATAACCAACGGCTGCCCGCCGGTATCTGGCACTTCAAGCGAATCTGGCTCGATGCGAACTCCGTCAAGCTCGGCAGAATAGTGGGGCGATGCTGGCGTTCGAAGGCGGTAGCGCTCTGGCAGGATGCGATCGGCCGACAGGCCGCCCAGCCGCGCCACAGCCTCGGCATCGGTCTCTTCGCCGAGGCCAGCTTGAATCGGCTTCCAATAGATCCCGCCAAGGAGTTTCGCAAGCCCTGCGGCAAACACCGTCTTTCCGATTCCGGTATCTGTGCCCGTCACCACGATGCTTGGGCTCATAGAAGTAAACCTCTCGTCTCCTCGATCAAGGTATCGAGCATTGCACGCACGTCGTCCTCGCTGACGTTGAGTGTTAGTGAGATTCGCAAACGGGCCGTGCCCACTGGCACGGTCGGCGGCCGGATCCCGCGGATATCGAACCCGCGAGCCCGCAGCGCAGAAGCGAGCCGCATCGCACGCGCGTTGTCACCCACGATGTATGGCACGATTTGCGAATCGGACGGACTTTTCCAACCGCACTTGCTCATCTGCCGATGCGTGAACGCGACCAGCTCGGTGAGACGCCGCTGATGCTCGGGTTCCTGCTGAAGGATCAGAATCGCCTCCTGCACGGCGACAGCCATCAACGGCGAGGGTGCGGTGGCAAAGATAAACGGACGGCAACGATTGACCAGGAAGTCTCGTAGCACGCCAGACGCAGTGACCAGCGCGCCCGCAGCGCCCAGCGCCTTGCCGCAGGTATGAACGACCAGGAGATTTTCTCGTCCTTCATAAGGCGCGGTGAGCCCCCGTCCCTGCTCGCCGTAAACACCCGTGGCATGGGCCTCATCCACCATCAGGAAGGCATCATGCCGGTCGGCGAGCGCAACCAGCTCTTTGAGCGGCGCAAAATCACCGTCCATGCTGTAGAGACTTTCGGCCACGATCCAGATGCGGCCGACCCCGCCATTTGCCCTCCAGTCACGAATCGCGCGTTCGACCGCCTCCGGGTCATTATGTGCGCTTATACAAAAATTAGCGCGGCTGGCTCGCGCGCCTTCATGAATGCTCGCGTGCACGAGAGAATCGAGGACGAGGAGATCGCCTTTCTGCGGCACCGTCGTCAGGACAGCAAAATTTGCGACATAACCGCCGCCAAAGAAGAGCGCTGTCTCCGCCCCAAAGAACCTGGCAGCTTCAGCTTCCAGACTTTCGTGCTCCTCGCAATTGCCGCGCAGAAGGCGCGAGCCGCCGGCGCCGATCGGTGTGCCGGCCTCGATCGCTGCCAAAACAGCCGCCTTCATGCGCGGCGCGCTCGCGAGCGCCAAATAGTCGTTCGACGTGAAATCGATTCCTTCACGCGGATTGAGGCGGCGCAACCGGTGGTCTTCTTTCAGAGCATGCAATGCCGCGGCATATCCGGCAATTTTTCCCGCGTGGATTGAATTCATTCTCATTTCTCGGGTAACGAAATCACGCAAAATTCGAATGGGCGCGAAGAAAAACGGCCTTAGGTCCGTTTTTCGGCCGCTAAACCGGCGTGATCCGATTTTCGCGATCAACCAGCACGATGCGGGGTTTGAACGTTTTGGCTTCCACCTCGCCAAATGAGGCGTACGCAATGACGCTAATTTTGTCTCCGGGTAACGCCAGTCGCGCGGCCGCACCCTTCAAGTCAATGGCACCCGAGCCGGGAGGCGCTTCGGTCACGAAAGTGGCAAAACGCGCGCCGGTTTCGACGTTGTGAATTTCGACGCGTTCGTTGACCAGGAACCCTGCTGCGTCCAGCAGCGTGCGATCAATTGAAATAGAGCCTTCATAGTGCAGATCGGCTTCAGTCACCGATGCGCAGTGGATCTTGCCTTTCATCAAGGTAATTTGCATTTCTCAACCTATGCCTAAAGGAGTTTCGTGAAGACCGCTTCGCCGTCCCGTTGGTTCAGGCAAGCCCGGACGTGATGCCGAGCCTGGTCAGCAAATTTGCGTCGCGCTCGGTCTTCGGATTTTTGGTCGTGAGCAGCACGTCCCCGATGAAAATTGAGTTCGCACCGGCCAAAAAGCACAACGCTTGCAATTCGTCGGTCATGTCATGCCGGCCGGCCGACAACCGCACCACGCTCATTGGCATCATGATCCGGGCGGTGGCGACCAGGCGGACCAGCGCGATCGAATCGGGGCGCTCCGCGGTATCGTTGACCGGAACCCCCTTGACCTCGTTCCAAAGATTGATCGGGACGCTTTCCGGAGGCTTTCGCAGATTAGCCAGCAGGACCAGCATGTCGAGGCGATCCTCAACGCGCTCGCCCATGCCGATAATGCCGCCGCAGCAGACCTTGATCCCAGCCTCGCGCACGTTTTCAAGCGTGTCAATTCGATCCTGCAACGTGCGAGTCGTGATGATCTTGTCGTAGAATTCCGGCGATGTGTCGATGTTGTGATTGTAGAAGTCGAGCCCGGCCCGGGAAAGCTGTGCTGCCTGCCCCAGTGTCAGCATGCCCAGCGTGACGCAGGTTTCCATGCCAAGGTTCTTGACCTCGCGGACCATCTCGCAGACCCGATCCAGATCGCGGTCCTTCGGACTGCGCCAGGCCGCGGCCATGCAGAAGCGGGTCGCACCAGCTTCCTTGGCCTGCTGCGCGGTGGCGACCACATCAGCGCGATCCATCAGGCGGGTCGCTTTCACTCCGGTTTCGTAACGTGCGCTTTGCGCGCAATAGCCGCAATCTTCCGGGCAGCCACCCGTCTTGATGCTGAGGAGGCTTGCTGTTTCGACGTGGTTTGGATCAAACTTATCGCGGTGAATGTTTTGCGCTCGAAACATCAGCTCAGCGAATGGCAAACCATAGAGCGCTTCGGCCCCGCTACGTTTCCACTTTCCGCCGGCCTCTTCGAGCTCGCAGCTTCCGTTCCGGTCAACTCCAACAGCAACACCCATAGGCCTCAAGTCCGTAATCATAGATAATCGCGTGAATTATCTCTCGTCATCGACATTAGATCGATGCTAATCGATGCGGTATCGGGGCGCACCCATTTTTCTGATAGATAATCTATGATGAGTGAGAACAGAACGACTGCTGGACGCATCGCGGAGTCAATCGGTGAGCGCATTATCAACGGCGCGCTGCAGCCAGACGCAAAACTCCGGCAGGATCATGTAGCGCGGGAATTCAATTCAAGTCATGTCCCAGTGCGAGAGGCTTTTCGGCAACTCGAGGCTCAACATCTTGTCGTGAGCGCACCGCGCCGCGGGGTGCGGGTCGCCCCGCTCGATGCGAATTCGGTGAAAGAGATCGCCGAGATGCGTGCAGCGCTCGAAGTGGTCGCGTTGCGCAATGCAGCTCCAAAGCTCTCATCGGTCCACCTGGCACGCATTGAACTTGCGCTGATTGAAGGAGACAGCGCTCAGACGATTGAGGATTTTGAGATGGCCAACCGGGCCTTTCATTACGCCCTGGTTGCGCCCTGCGCGATGCCCCGCCTGCTCGCCAGCCTCGACGAACTCCAGCTTGCAAATTCTCGGCTGGTATTCGCGATGGCAAGGACGGCCGGCCGGCGTCCACGGTCCAACCAAGATCACCGCCTGATTCTGCAGGCCCTGCGAGCGCGCAACCTCGACCTGGCCTGTAATCTACTCACACGTCACATTCAGAGCATTGAGCGCCTGGCGCTTTCCACCTCTTGATCAGGAAAACGCCTTTGTGAGCTCAGTTCAGACGCGAGGCGCAACAGTATCAAACAATCGATCATCAATATGCAGCAGCGAAGCGTTGCAGAGATCTCGATCCCAAGTTAGTTATGCGCTCATCTCTGATAGCACTCCTTAAGGCCATCCATGATTCGTCACATTGTCTTGTTCAGCGCAAAAGATGAGGCCAATATCGATCGTATCATCGAAGGCCTGTCGGTTCTCACGAAAATTCCGCATGCAAGCCGGCTCGAGGTCGCTCGCAACCGTAAGAGCGACCAGCTCGGCAACGACATCGACGTCGTTGTCTATGGTGAGTTCGAGAACGAGGCGAAACTCGAGGCCTACAAGGCGCACGATCTTTACCAGGAATCAATCAGGCGGGTACGGCCACTGCGCGAGTTGCGGCTCGCGGCAGACTATTGTGTGTCGGCGGATGTGCGGCTCCTCGCTCGCCGCGCCGTATCGGCCGGCTGAGGCTAAGCTGACCGTCGGTCTCACGAGCTTGCAAACTTCCGACCGAATGTCACTCTCCTTTGGCGGCCTATCATCGGAAGCGCGCGGACGCCACTCACCGGTACAGTGATAGCCCGATGTACGTCCGCGAACTGCAATGGATTGCCCCTGTCACGGCAATGCGGCGCCTCGCCGGCAGCTCTCATCTTACATTTCTCGATAGCGCAGCAAGTCACAAGCTCCTTGGGCGCTACTCATATCTGACCTGCGACCCGTTCGGCACCTATATCATCGCGGACGGGCAGGCGAGCTGGAACGGACAGGCCATTGACGGTGACCCCTGGGAAGCCCTTCGCACCCTGCTCGCCAAGTATCCGCAAGAGCATCACCCTGATCTGCCGCCATTTCAGGGAGGAGCGGCCGGAATCTTTGGTTACGATCTGAACAGGACACTGGAGCGATTGCCCGTGCCGGCAAGTTCTGGACACCGCTTGCCTCAATCCATTCTGCATTTCTATGACGTCCTCGTCAGCTACGATCATCGCGACGACAGATGCTGGATTGTGTCGACTGGATGGCCGGAGCAGGATCCCGCACGCCGGGCTGCGCGTGCACGCCAAAGGGCCGATGAGTTTGCAGCTCTCCTCGCCGGCTCACACGTACCGCGGGACAATGCCCATGGCGCAGTCGGACCATGGCAGTCGAACTCCAGCCGCGCGTCCTACATTGCGGCGGTACAGCGCGTCATTGACCTCATTCTGGCTGGCGATATCTTTCAGGCCAACATTGCGCAGCGCTTTAGCGCCAGACTCCCAACCTTATTTGATCCTGTTGCCTTCTACTGCCAACTGCGATCATTGAACCCCGCACCGTTTGCAGCGCTCCTGCGTTACGGCAATCTCACCATTGCATCGAGCTCGCCGGAGCGATTTCTGAAGCTCGACGGACGGCGGGTCGAAACGCGCCCCATCAAAGGCACGATCGCGCGTTCAACGGATTTTAGGGAAGATCAGCGTCGCGCGCGGCTCCTAGCCGCATCCGACAAGGACCGCGCCGAGAACATCATGATCGTCGATCTCCTACGAAGCGATCTTTCTCGTGTTTGCACGCCGCATTCAGTCGACGTTGCAGCGCTGTGCAGCCTCGAAACCTATGCCTCAGTGCACCATCTCGTATCGGTCATAACGGGTGAGCTTGCAGGGGACCAGGACGCGGTCGGCCTTATTCGCGCCTGTTTTCCAGGCGGCTCCATCACCGGGGCGCCAAAGGTGCGAGCGATGGAAATCATTGCGGAACTCGAGCAAGTCGCGCGAGAGGTCTATTGCGGGGCGATCGGTTTCATCGGCTTCAACGGGCACATGGATACCAATATTGCGATCCGCACCGTCACGATCGACGACGGCCTGGCTGTCTTTCACGCAGGGGGCGGGATAACTGCGATGTCGGATCCAGCGGCCGAATACATGGAGACTCTGACCAAGGCACAGCCAATCTTTGACGCATTTCGCGCCATTTCTACCGGTGAACGTTGATTATCATCATCGACAACTACGATTCCTTCGTCTTCAACATTGCCCGCTATTTCCGTAAGCTCGGGGAAGCGACGGAAGTCGTCCGAAATGATGCCATCAGCCTCAGTGATATTGTTCGTCTCAAGCCGCGCGCCGTGGTCATTTCCCCCGGTCCCTGCACCCCAATAGAGGCGGGAATATCGACCTCAATCGTTCGCGAACTTTCAGGTCGTGTCCCGATTTTCGGCATCTGCCTTGGACACCAGTGCATCGGGAGTGTTTTCGGCGGACGCGTCACACGTGCACGTCGTCCCATGCACGGTCGCTCCTCATTCGTTACGCATGACGGCCGCGGGCTATTCGAAGGACTTCCTTCCCCCCTTTGCGTCGGGCGCTACCATTCCCTCGTTGTTGAGATCGATCAATCACGCGCGTCGCGTCTTATGGTAACTGCGCGCTCGGACGAGGGCGAGATCATGGCGCTTGCACATCGCGATCAACCTACCTATGGCGTGCAATTCCACCCTGAATCGATACTGACCCAACAAGGAGATGCTCTGCTGACAAACTTTTTGCGACTGGCAAAGAGTTTCCAAGCCTGAGGATGGGCCCTTATGTCGCACGCCTCTCCCGCAATGAGGCGCCGGCGGCATCAGTAGGACTTTAAGTCCGATCGCATTTCTCTGCCCTCTGGCCGCCAGCAACCTATTGACCGCGCTTTCAGCGACATAAAGGCGGCTACGTCGCCCGGGCACGGCCAGTTTCACACATCCGCTACTGCCGACCAGCGATTGACGCGAATCCCCACCATTTCCTCGCCATCCAAGAGACCGCTCGGCAGGAGAGACGAATTTCGGCGCGCGGCGAGAAGACGCACTTACCTAAATCCCGGTCCGGTCGGGCTATAAAACATCTTGTATCTCACGCGGTGTCAGATTGTAGGCTTTCAAACGCAGCAACCGACCGCCTTCGATCCTTACACTGTCGTGAGAGAGACCTTCGTGGATACGCTGGATGTTATTGGCGTCGGGATCGGTCCCTTTAATCTCAGCCTGGCAGCCCTGATCGAACCTACCCCGCTACGCGCACTATTCCTGGAAAAGCGCGGGGCATTCTGCTGGCATCCAGGCCTGGCGTTGCCGAACAGCCGATTACAAGTGTCGCCGTTCAAGGATTGCGTGACGCTGGTAGACCCCACCAGCCCCTATTCTTTCCTGAACTACCTGGCACGACACGGACGGCTCTACGGCTTCGTCAACAGACGCAATGCTTCGACCTCGCGGCGGGAGTTCACTGACTATTACCAGTGGGTCGCGCGACAACTTGGCACGCTCCGCTACAACGAAGAGGTCGTCGACGTCGCGCCCTTCAGGGACGGCTATCGCGTCAATACGAGCACAACGACATACCTGGCGCGCGCCGTCGTGATAGCGGTTGGCGTTGAGCCAACGGTCCCCCCGTGCGCCAGACCCTTCATTTGCAACACCGTCTATCACGCCGCTGACTATCTCGACCAGGACTCACCTGGCGCAGACGAGCATGTGCTCGTGGTGGGAGGTGGTCAGAGCGGCGCGGAGATTGTCGAGCACATCCTCAATCGTCCCAGCGCTCCCCGGATTACCTGGGTCACATCGCGCTCAAACCTGTTTGCGATGGACGATACCAGTTTCGTGAACGAGGCCTATGGGCCGGGTTACAGCCGGCGCTTTCATGCCCTGCCGCTCCAGCACCGCCGCGCAATCATCGAGCGTGAAAAGCTAACGAGTGATGGCATTTCTGCCGAATTGTGCAATCGCCTCTACGACATTTTGTACGAAAGGGACGTGGCGGGTACGTCGTCTGACAGCTTCGTTCTCCTGTCCAGCGTCGTTGTGAAAGACATTGCGCCCCTAAACAAGCGCTGGGGAGTCAATCTGACCGATCTCGTCACGCGGCAACATCACAGCATCCTCGTTGATCGCATCGTCCTTGCCACGGGCTTTCAGCCGCGCACTCCACCCTTTCTACAATCGCTACTGGGCGGCGCGCACATGGAGGATGGCCTACCCGTGCTGGGCTCGGACTACGCGGTTAGCTTCAATCAGCATATGCCAGGACCGGTATATCTCCAGAATCAAAGCCGTCTGCAGCACGGATTGCAGAGCGCAAACTTGTCACTGGTGGCGTACCGCAACAGTCTCATCATCAACAGCCTCCTAGGGCGTCCCTTCTATCTGGATCAATCAGGCCAGCAGATCCTCGATGGTTACGAGTCCCCAGACGCTGCGGATCTGAGCACACTGCCGGATGCAACGAGACTTGCAGAACATATGAGCGCAATCACATGAGTGCGTCCCGATCCTCCATCTTACGAATTGTCGATGTGCCCCCTTCAGCTGCGGATCGGCTATCTTGCAAACTGTCCTACCGCGCCTTTGGACCATTTTTGGTCGCATCCAGTATCATTGCGGCAGCTTATGGCACGAGCTTCATATTGCCGGAGTATATGGAAGCGCTCGGTATGGAGGGCGACGCCGCAGGTACCGTTATCTCCAGTGGCATGGTTGCAACGATCGTGTGCTGTTGCCTGGCAGGCCGAGTTGCCCAGCGCATTGGCATTATGCCGACGATAGCTGCCGCATCGTTAGTGATGGCGCTGGCCATGGCGGCCTTCGCTGCTGCAGCGTACGACACGCGAATGGCCTATGCGGGCGGCATGCTCGTCGGTGCCGGATGGTCGGTGTTGTTCATCCTCTCGCCGCTGCAGATCATCCGTCATTTGCGTCCCGCAGCTCGTATAGAACATCTGACGATCCTGTCCGGCGCCCAGATGGCAGGACTTGGGCTCGCGGCCCCACTCGGCCACTTTCTGACAGAATGCACCGGCTCAATGGCGATGATGTACGCGCTTTTCGCGATGGCCTGCGCAATTGCAGCCATCTGCGTAGGCGTCGCACGACACGCCATGTTGAGCATCCCCTCGGTACCCATGCCTCACATCGAGGTCACCGTGGTCGAAACCGTCGCCCTGCTTCGACACGCAACAGTCGCACCGATCGTCATGATCGTGGTTGCGGCCTGCATTTTTTCCGGACTATCGACATATCAGAGCGCCTATGCAGCGTCACGTCAGCTCAATCCCGACCACTTCTTCCTCGTATTCACCGTTACCAGCGTGGCGCTCCGCTTTTCAGTCGCCCATATGCTGGACCGAGTGCCCGTACACCGGCTTGCGCTCACGCTCTTTGTCGCTACCGGCGCCTCATTGGCGTTGCTCATTATCAATCCTGGCGACACTCTGCTGTATCTGTTGGCCGCCGCAATCTTCGCCACAGGCTACGGGCTTAGCTATTCCGCCCTTATCGGAATGGCCGTCAATCTCGCGAGCGAGCGTGGGCTCTCCGTACCAGTTACTTCACAGATCTTCACCTTAGCCTATTTCCTCGGGTTGTTCGGCTTTCCGTTCCTCGGAGGGCACTTGATCGGTGGATTTGGCGTTGACGCGATGTTGCTCACGCTATTGGGCGCGACCGCCTTTAACGGGGTGCTGGCAATTGCACTCCGGCCAAAGGCAAGAACCTACTCTCCCTAATCTTCAAAAAAGGAGCTCGCACATGCTGACCGAGGCACAGAAGGCGAAATGGCATCAGGATGGATATCTTCGGCTTGAAGGCTTCTTTGATGCGCCTACGCGGGACAAGATCTCTGAGTTCGTGGAAGGCGTCGCGCGCTGGGATGTGAGCGTCGACAAGTGGATGATGTGGTTCGAGAAAACGGCCGATGATCGCAAGATCATCTCAAAGGTCGAGAACTTCCTGGACTACCATGGCGCTCTACGCGAGACGCTGCTGGCCGACGGCCGCATTTGCAACGCGATAAAGACGCTCCTCGATGAAGACACGCGGATGCTAAAGGAGCTGCTGATCTTCAAGTACCCTGATAGCGGCGGATATCGCCCTCATCAGGACATATATCATGTCCCCCACAAGCTCCCCGAGCGGATGGTGCACGCCATAGCAGCCGTTGCCATCGACGATGCGGCTCCGGACAATGGAGGCCTATTCTTCACACCGGGGCGCCATAAGGAGGGAGTTTTTCCCATGGATGCCGGCGGCGTCATAAATCCGGACGTAGCCGAGAGCTTTGAATGGGAGCCGGTGCCGTGGAAGGCCGGTGATGTCTTTATTTTCGACGACTACGCGCCCCACTACTCGCTGCCGAATAAGAGCGATCGCTCTCGCCGCACACTCTATTTGGTGTTCCAACGCGCCTCTACCGGCGGTCCTGATCGTGCCGAATACAATCGAATGAAGCGCGCCTACAACCCGCCAGAAGGCAAGGTCGCTGACCCTGAAAATCTAAAGATGCCTAACGGCATCTTCTATCGCGAGTGATCGCAGCCCTTAAGGAAAGACCACGTGTACACCAAGCAGATCGATCGCTCCCTGATGCGGACCGAATATGGCGTGCTGGTTTGCCGCTTGCTGGAGCATTTACCGGATGATCTCAGCCCCGAGTTCGGTGCCTCGGTCGTTGAGGTCGCACCCGGTGGCGCGGTCGATCTGCATGCGCACCATGAACACGAGCTGTGGCTGTTGATTTCAGGTCAGGGAGAATTCGAAGCTGACGGGCAGACGCGGTCGGTGAACGAGGTGACATTGTTCTACATGCCGCCACACCAGAAGCACGCTATCCGCAATGTCAGCCAGGAGAGCACTCTTAAGTTCCTCTCTATCTGGTGGGATTGACATGCGCACCTATTTCGTATGTCCCGCTCCCCCCTGTCCTAACGGCAAATTACATCTCGGTCACGTTGGCGGCGTATACTTGCTCGCCGACATCTTTGTGCGCTTTCAGCGCTTGGCCGGCCACCGCGCGCACTATGTCACCGGCGCGGACGAGCACGGCACCTATACGCTTGTAAAGGCACGAAAGCTCGGGCAACCCGTTGGCGACGTTGCACAAAAGCACATTGACGAGATCCTGCAGGGCCTGCGTGCCATGCACATCACGCCCGATGTCTTCGTTCGCACATCCAGCGAGATACACAAGGAAAACGCACTCGCAATCTTCCGCGAGCTGCAGGAAGCCGGTTATGTCGAGGTCCGCAATGGTGTCCAACTCTATTGCGAGCATTGCGACGAATTTGTCGCGGACTCGCTGGCAGCTGGGAACTGTCCGGCGTGCGGCTCTGCGACCGACAGTAACTTGTGCGAGAACTGTGGCCTGGCAATTCGGCACGACACCTTATGCAACGCCCGGCACGCCACCTGCGGTCACAATCTTGTACTAAGGCGCACTGAGCAGGCCGTGTTCGATACGCCTCGCCTTGCGAAGGCGCTGGACACAGCTATTGGACAAAGCGCCTGGCCCGCGGCGATCCGAGACAAGGCGCGCGCTTGGCTCGCCAGAGATATGCATGGTTTGCCGATGTCGCGTCACTTCAGTCATGGTGTAGAGTTACTGGAGCCCGAACCTTTGTTCGGTCAAACCCTGCTCACATGGTTCGAGGGCCTATGGTGCTTCGACACCGGAATTCGCGAGCAATGCGCCAATGATTTTCTGGACGCCAATTCAACTTTGCACGACCCCACAACCCAGCTTGTGTTCTTCATGGGCCAGGATAACCGCTTCTACTATACGGTAGGTGTGAGCGGTGCCCTGCTCGCGCGCGGCTATCCAATTCCCACAAATCACTCGGTCCAGGATTTTTACAAGCTCGAGGGTCAAAAGTTTTCCACCAGCCGAAACCATGCGCTTTGGGCCGACGAAGTTGCGCGCGAGGTAGACCCCAATGTGCTTCGCTATGCGCTCGCTCGAATTGCGCGGCCATTCGGCCGAGATGAAAACGAGTTCGACGTCGATCAGCTGATCAGGGCGGCCTCACATCTTCGCGTCTGGGAAAAAGCACTGCGCCAACTTGCCACCCACGCACGCACATTGGACAGCAGGCGTCTCAGATCTCGTCTGTACATGCTGGCTCAGCGTTACGCTGATGCAATCGAGGAGCTCCGATTCTGGGACGCGCTTGATATCGTTGATACCTACTTCGAGGTCGCCGATTTTGCGCGTGACGACAGCGGCATGTGGAACTCCGCGCAGATCTCTCTGTTCCTGAGCCTTCTGTATCCTGTGGTTCCCGAGCTAGCGATCCGATATGGCCGTCATTTCTTTGGTGAAGCATGGCAGCCGTCCTTCGGCAAACCTGCTGCAAAAGCTAGCCTGCCACCAAAGATAGATTTCCCCCGTGTTAGCACGGCGATACCTGCGAACTTCATCGCAGCTTACAACGAACGTTTTCGTCCACAACAGGCTGAGCAGCACAGCGGAATTTGAACGACAAAGCCATGAACTCACCCGTCTCTAACCGCAGCTCTCTGGCTCAGAGCTTTGCGCCCTTCAACTACTCAGCTGCGAAGCACGCAATCCATTTCGGGTATGGGCTCCCAGATCCGGCAATGTTCTCAGAGCTGGCCTGGCCGGACGCATTGAGCCAAAATACCGGCGTCGCCACCGTCGACCTGCTGCAGTATACGGATGCGGTGGGTTTGCCCAAGCTCAGAGAAAAGCTCGCACAACGCTATAATGTGCAGCAGGACCAGATTATCCTGACCGCTGGGGCTTCACAGGCTCTGCAATTGGTCGGCGACGTCTGGCTCGACCCCGGCGATGTCGTCCTGACCGAGGACCCGTCCTATCTGGGTGCACTGCGCATTTTTTCGATCGCGGGTGCAACCATTCTCCAGCTTGGGATGGGAGCCGATGGCGTCGACCCGAACGAACTTGAACAGACCTTGCGGCATAATGCCCGCGTGAAACTTTTCTACACGACGCCAGCATTTCATAACCCGACTGGGCGCCAGATGCCGCGCGACCATATGGCCCGCCTTGCAACGATGCTAGCCCAGTATGGCGTGGCGTTGGTCCAGGATCTCGTCTATTCGGAGTTGCCGTACAATGATGCAGCTGCGTGGCTGCCGTCAGGCGGCAACGTCATTAATATTCATAGTATTTCCAAGGTCGCCGGGCCCGGGTTACGGGTAGGCTGGGTGCTTGCAGACTCGGATGTCATCAACAGACTAGCACGCCTTAAATGCGACGGCGGCGTCAGCCCTATCGTCAGCAATATCGTCTTATCGCTGCTGCAATCGGACGCATTTGATGCGCACATTGCGCGATTACGCCAGCATTATCGCGCCAAGCGGGACAGCTTGCACGCCCGGCTGCAGCGAAGTCACTTTTGCGAGCCTGACTATCTCCTTCCAAAGGGGGGTTTCTCGTTCTGGGTACGTCTGGCTGCGGAAATTGAGGCAGAGACTTTCATTAAGGCAGCAAGCTGCGAGCATGACGTCCACCTGAGACACGGCAGAGATAATGGCCCACAAAGCGGCCATTATGTACGCCTGTGCTTTAGCTATCTCCCAACAAGTCTAATTGAAGACGGGCTAGCGAGATTGGATAAATTGCATGCCAAGCTGTGCGGATCATCGTCAAGCACGTCTTTCGAAGATTGACGGTTCAAACTGGTGAGATACGCCCATTCTCTGGCTAGCTGCGACATGCCGCCTCAACATGCATTCGAGCTTGAGCGGCACCCGAACGGCACTCCGGTGGGATGACCTTTCGTCTGGCGAGTTAAAAAATCCGTCGTGAGCGCGGCCCAAGTATCGACCAGCCGCACGAATCGTTGAGGACCGAGCGCACCAGCAACTCCGGTCAGACCAAGACGAGGCTGTGTAGCCGATGGCGGCGAGGATGACATTGTCACGCCAGCCTCATAGCGCTCGAGATGTCAGCGGCCAAGATGGCCGTCGGCCTCGATGCGACCAATCTTCAGGCTCGATGGCGAAGTGGTGCCTGAGCTCACGCTTGATCCCGACGAAGTGCCCGCGTTTCTAACCGAAGATCACGACAGGGCGCCGGTTTCCCGACGAGATAACTCCTCGTCAACATAGTTGGCCGCGATGAGCAACTAGTGAGATCTCGGCGACAATTCAATGATGCCGCCGAAACCTGTAGCCATCAAACGGTTGCTCAGAGCACACCTCAGGTGCAGCACGGGCTGGCCCAGGGGAGCGCAGCCCGAGATGGTGACGATGAAGTGATTTGACGTCGAACCGATATGGCTACGGCTTCCTCTTGCTGATGTACTCGATCTCCGGTAGTTCCGTACGCTTCGTTTTGCTGTGCGCGCACTACCGTCGATGTCCGAGCGGAATGCCCAACTTTAGCGCCTTCTGACGCAATGAACCGACGCTTCGCTTTGTAAGCTTTGAAATTTTCGTAACGGGTGTCTTCGCCCTCGAGTGTACGCGTAGTTCTTTCACGTCCGCCTTCGTGTACTCGCGACGGACAACCTTCTTGTCTTGCGTCTTGGCCATAACAACTCCGTTGGCATTCCTACGCATATCTAGCAGGAATGAAATGAAACTGCCAAGCGCGCGTGGGTTGCATGCACAACGACTCTGGATGTACCGATGTACTCAAGTATCCCAAAGTTTACTTTGAGCTTGGAAGAGTGCTGCCCCTAGATGGAAGCTAATCTCGTCCCTGGGCCGCGGCGAATATGTCATCCGTAAGCAGAAATCTGGGCGCGACCGATTGATTCTGCACGAGCGCAATGCCGTATAAGCGTTGGCAAGACCTATCACGAGGAGCTTGCGTTCGGTCCCGATCTTGCGCTCGTCGAGGTCGCCCTAAAAGAACGCTAGCAATTTGGGCTCCGATGTTTGCGAGATCGTAGGTGAATTTCGCTTTAAGTCTTCTCGTCCAGCCAGCCAATCTTGCGTTTCAGGAATTCGAAGCCCAGCACCTGAAAGGCGGCATGCTCCTTGTTGTCCCTGCCATAGCCGTGCCCGCCGCCGTCCGGCTCGTAGAGATAAGCCTCATAGCCGATCCCCTGGAGCTTGGCGACCATCTTGCGGGCGTGTCCGGGATGGACCCGATCGTCCCGTCGCGTGGTGGCGATCAGGATCGGCGGATAGTCCTGCCCTGGTTTGGCAGTATGGTAGGCGGAATAGGTCTTAAGCCATTCCCACTCTGCGGGCTTGTCGGGATCGCCAAATTCCGCAATCCAGCTTGCGCCCGCGAGCAGCTTGGTATAGCGGCGCATATCGATCAGCGGGATGGTGCAGAACAGGGCGCCGAAACGCTCTGGGTACCGCGTCAGCATATTGCTGATAAGAATGCCGCCGTTCGATCCGCCTTCCGCCGCGATGCGCTTTGCCCTCGTGACGCCGCGGCGGACAAGGTCGGCCGCGACGCTTGCGAAATCATCATGAGAGAGCCGCTTGCCGGCAAAGCGTCCGGCATCGTGCCATCGCGTGCCGAACTCGCCGCCACCGCGCAAATGTGCCTGCACCGTGGTACCCCCGCGCTCGAGCCACAGCTTTCCAAGCGCGGAATTGTAGTACGGCTTCACCGAGATGCCGAATCCGCCATAACCGCTCATATGGACGGGCGCTTCGCCGGTCTCACCTTTGGGTCCGCACTGCACATAGGGAATGCGCTCGCCGTCGACCGAGATCGCTTCATGATGGGTGACCACGAGTCCATCAGCGGTAAAGGTCTTAGGCGCCTCCTTCAGCAGGGCTGGACTGGCGACGCCCCGCTCCAAGAGCATCACGAAGGGAGGCGTGAGCGGATCCTGGATCTTAGCGAGAAGCTCACCATTGCCATCAGATGGATCGCGATCAAGTGGCCAGACATCAACGACGCCGATATCGGGAAGCGCGTTGAGCTGCTCGCGGCTCCAGGTGGCGGCGGATGGCGTGCAGATCTCGAACACCGGCCGCAGCTCGTCGAGGATGGAGAGGACGAGCTTGCCATGGACCCAGAAAAATCCCTGCAGTGCTCGTCGCGGCCTCGCCACAAAAAGGACCAAGAAATTGCGCTTCCCAGCAAGAAAAGCGGTCAATGACATGCCAATCAGGGTATCCGCCGGGTAGATCACGCCGGCAATTGTCGCAGCCGAACGGAGCTTCACCGTGAGCCAGTCCTGATGCGCCTGCAGCCAGATATCGGTGGGAAGGTCGATCTTGACATGCGCCCCCGACTCGATGCCGAGCCATACGTGGAAATTGAAAAAATCCAGCTGTTCAGTGAACCAGACGCGTTGCTCCTGTCCGGTACGATCGATCCCGCAACTGACGCCCATGCGATCGGGCGACGTCTCAAACACCACGGCCGCGCGCTCGATGGGTTCACCGCGGCGCCATAATCGTACGGTCCTCGCATAGCCCGACACGGTCGCCATGCCCTTGCCATAGGCGCTGGACAACAGCAGCGTATCGGGATCAGCCCAACTGGCGCTACTCTTCGCTTCTGCCAGCACAAAACCGTCAACCACAAAGCTCTTCGTCGCCAGGTCGAATTCGCACAGCGTCACGGCATCGCTGCCGCCCCGCGATAGGGCGATCATCACGTGCGAGCTACCGGACAGTACCGCGGTCCAGCTCAGAAGCCAGTCCTCGTTCTCGGTCGCCGCGAGCCGATCGACATCTAGTAAAAGCTCCCATGATGGCTCAGACTTGCGAAATTCTTCTAGAGTTGTCCGACGCCAGAGACCCCGCGGATTCTTGGCATCCTTCCAAAGGTTGTAGAGATATTCGCCATGCCGGCTTACATGGGGAATATTGTCCGGCCGGTCGTAGATCAAAGCCAGCGCATCGCGATCCCGCGTGAATGTCGCGCCTCCAAACACCTGCAGAGTTTTGCCGGTCTGCTGCTCTACAAACTCGAGCGCTTCCCTGCCCTCTATCTCTTCCAGCCAGAGGTAGGGATCATCATCCGGCGCGGAGAGTGTTGGCTTTCCACCCCTTGGCGCTGACGGCGAGCTTGCTTTAGACACCGTTCACTCCAATGTTAGCATCAACCGCGCTTAAGATATTCCATCGAGGCCGGCACGATATATTTCCCAGCCTACAACCTGACGCGGCATTAGATTCAAGCTCATTCTGTGAACTACAATTGCGTAGCGAATGTCCGCGGCTTAGGGCCTGGCACAGTCTAAGAAGCTGGACGCATCTCCGCATTTGGACGAAGGCTGCAGGCAATCCTATTTGTTCAGATCGCCACATTATGTGAGATCGCCGACGGACAGCCTTCCAATCCTGCGTGGCCCTCGCTCGCCCGATTGACTTCGGCAACAAGTCCGTCCTTTCCGAAGCCGCCTGATGTGGCAAGACGCTTTCGGCTTAGAATTTCGAAACACGCCCTGTGAACTCGCTTGTCATTCTGACTTCTTCAGCGTCGACTTAACGCTATCTGGGCCAGATTTGCGTAGCAACGGAGATCGCCCATAGCGGCATGTCGCCGCGCAATGCTTGGCATTTTGCCTCAGCCCCAACTCATCGATCGTTTTCGACCCGATGCGTTGTGCGTTCTATGCAAATCGCTCTCCTACGTAACGCATGACCGGCAATCGCTTTTCAAGAATACCCTCTGTCTCTATTCAGCCCGATGAACAAGCTCGCCGTAGCCGACCGTGATTGCTAAGGCAGGCGCGGTCGATATCGCGGTGAGACGCGCAGAACTCCGAGCGAGCCGGCACCTAGATTTGGCCACTGATTCCATTATTGAGCAGCCAGATCGCTCGCCCCAGTCCTCATCGGGCGCAATCCCGCAGGATCCTGTGCAAGAATGCGTGTTGTCGGACACTCAGCTATAGCCGAGCTCCAAGAGACCAGGTCTCCGAGAACGCACGATCGTCAAGCTCTCGTGCAAACCGGCACAAGGGGTGGCTGGCTTCATAGAGACGCCCATCTTGCCAACCGTGTCCCGGCGACTGCGGCGATGTCAGAGATCCAACAACTGGCAGTACTATTCCCAATGGCACGCCGTTAGCGTCGCTGTTCTCCCGACAGGCTAGATCCGCATCGCATGCCGTGATCGGCACGTCCTTTGCTGAGATGAGGACGAAAGCCCCGCAGCCAAGGCTGCACGCAACGGGCGGCGCTAGGAGTTCCCGATGAAACCCGCCCAGTTGACGCATCGCTCCGCGCCCAATCAGGCCAGCTTTCCCATAAGCCGCGGTGTTTGGCTTGCGCATACGTTTGAGGGATCCTTTCGTGATGATCGCGATCAGCGAGACATTTGCCGGGGCAGAAAGCTATCGGCTGCGTCTTCGGCGTTTGCGGACGGGCCACGAGGCTTTGATCGCGTCCCTTTCCTGACTCTTCAGCCCCAAACCGCGTGGGGAAAGCCGTTACCGCGAGCGGAGAGACCATGCTCCACATAAAGCCCACCAGCCACGGACCTTCCCAGGGTCGACTGTCACGATGGGCCGCATTTCTTTACGGCCTGCTCGCCTACCTGGCTTTCCTTTTCGCAATTATATATGCGGTAGGCTTCGTAAGCGGCCTGGTCGTACCGAAAACGATTGACACGGGGCCTGGCACCTCGCTCGCCGAAGCGCTTTCCATAAATACGCTGTTGATCGCCCTGTTTGCCATCCAACACACCGGCATGGCACGCAAAGGCTTCAAGAATTGGCTGACGCGATATGTGCCGAAATGCGTCGAACGGAGTACTTATGTGCTAATGGCGAGCCTGTGCCTGCTGTTGCTATTCTGGCAGTGGCGTCCCATACCGGCAATCGTTTGGCAAGTTACGGACCCCGATGTGTCGGTCATGATCGGGACAGCAGCATTTATCGGCTGGGCGCTGATGTTCACCAGCACGTTCTTGATCGATCATTTCGAATTGTTCGGATTACGGCAAGTCACGGCCAACCTCACGGGCCCCGGCCTGCCGGAGCCGCAATTCCGGACTCCGCTGTACTACAAATTTGTGCGACATCCCATCTATCTCGGCTTTATTATCGCGTTCTGGGCCTCACCCGTCATGACGATCGGCCACCTCTTCTTAGCAATCGGGACCACCGCCTACATTTTTGTCGGAATTTTCTTCGAAGAGCGGGACCTCCTTAAGCTGTTCGGGAACCAGTATCGCCAATATAGAAGACACGTCTCCATGCTCATCCCCTGGCGCAAATCGGGGTAGGGCATCAAAGCCGAGAAGGGAAGACGCTCATGTCTTCCGGACCGTGCGCCACCGAGCTCCTGGTTCCCGTAGGATCCGAAAGACGAAACATCCACCGGCAGCAGCTCTGTATCAGAGAAGGTGCCGCTTTCGGCACCCTGATGTCCGCTGTTTTGCCGCACGCAGCAAAGCATCACCGAGCAAAGTCCGCCCAAATGAACGAGCTGCGATGGCCGTGTACGCGTCCGCTTGCTATGAACCACCTAAGCGACGGAGGCGGCGCGATACCCTTGAGCCACATCGCGAAAGGTCCAATCAGGGCGCGGCAATATTCTAACCGCGCAGCATCAGAAGCAATTCGGCATGAGATTCAAGGACGCTATCGGACCGCGAGTACCCAAACGATCCGGACGTGGCCCCCTGGGCTCGTCGGCCTGAAAATATGCATATCTCTGACACGCAGCTTACTCTCATCGATCAAGTTCACAACGCGCCCAACATCTCCTTGGTCAGAGAAGAGCACATACATTACGCCCTTATCATTTAAGCGGAGGTGCGCTCCTGCGAGAACTGCTGCCATGACTTGGTGATCTTGATCGAAACACGAGCGTTCCAGGTCATCCCTTGCCTCGCGATTCCAATAGGGCGCAGCAAATAGAATGACATCGAATTTCTCACCGGATTGCAGTGCAGAATAAGTATCGCTATGGCGTACGTCGGCTTTTCCCGCGTAACCTAGCCGCTCGATGTTTATCTCCGTCGTGCGAACGGCTTGCGGATTAATGTCGAGAGCCACGAGGCGCCCTGCGCCGGCGCGGAGCGCGGCAAGCCCTAGCACACCTGATCCGCATCCGAGATCGAGTACCGTCGCGTCATTTTCGATGCGCCACTTCGACATTAAGGCGTCCGGACCGTGACTTAGTCGTGGTGACAGAACGCCTGGCAGGATGTGCAGGGGCATGCCGCTCACCTCCACATCGTGCGGCAGTTCGCTTAGCCGCAGTTCGGCTAGCATTGCGTCCACGTCCGTCATTTGGCACCGTGCAGATGCGCCTACCCACGTACTCATTTTAACGCTCCCATCTTTGGGTGCAGACGTCGTCGCGGGCCATCGGGACCCACCTGCGTATCGGGCCGACGCCTTAGCGAATTGCCTCAGCGCGCCGGCAGTCTCCCTACCTAGGAAGTCCTAAAGAAGGACGCGCCGCTCTCCATGGAGGACTTGCCAAGGCAGCACGGTCATCAGCGCGCTTATTCTCGCCCGGATGACACGACAGCTTCCAGGAAGAGGTCTTTCTCGTTTGCGCATCTAAAGGCGACCAGCACCCCACTCCAGTTGCTGATCCGATCAGCGACAGCATGCACGTGGCCATCCTCAATTAACGAGCTTCGACACACGGCCAACCTAGCCTGTTGTCGCGTTGATCGCCCGCTAGGTCTCGATGCGAGCGAGGCTACTGAGACCCAAGCGTACAACTTCACGCAGCGTCAGATTCAAGTCGATTCTTTCGAGTAAATGTTGCGCCGCAGTTACAGCAATTCGTGTTGGTGCTGTTATGACGCGCGCGGCCGGGGGCCCTCCTAAGGAAATGAAGCTCGAAATGAAAAACTTGTTGCTTATGACTGCGAGCATCGTCGCACTCAGCGCTGCGGCGCCTGCATTCGCCGCGGATCTTGCTGCACAGCCTGTCTACACCAAGGCGCCGCCGCAACCCGCGCCGGTCGCGATCGCGGCCTACGACTGGAGCGGTTTCTATGCTGGCATCAACGGCGGCTGGGGTTCGAGCCATAACTCCTGGGATTTTGCAGGCACGACCCCTGAGGGCTCCCACGACGCAAGCGGCGGCACGGTCGGTGGGCAGATCGGATATCGCTGGCAGATTGGCCAGACAGTGCTTGGCGTCGAAGGCCAAGGCAACTGGGCCGATTTCAACGGCTCGAATGTCAGCGCTGCCTTTCCGACCAACAGCAATCACACAAGGATAGATGCGTTTGGCTTAATCACTGGTCAGATCGGTTATGCCGTCAGCAACGTACTGCTATACGTCAAAGGGGGCGCCGCGGTCGTGGGCAGCAACTATCAGATCAACTCCGTTCCCCCAGGCACGCAGCTTGGGAGCGCGGACACTACGCGTTGGGGGGGCGCCGTTGGCGCCGGGCTTGAGGTCAACCTAACGCCGAACTGGTCGGCTGGCGTCGAGTACGACCACGTGTTCATGCCGACTAGCGACGTGAACTTCACAGCCGCCGGTGGTGGTGCGCTTGGGAACGATCGCATCCGCCAGGATTTTGATCTCGTGACCGCGCGGGTCAATTACAAGTTTGGCTGGCCCCTGGTTCTCAAGTAACGATCTCCTGATCTTCAATCGGCGATCGAGAGCCCCGGCCCTTCGCCGGGGCTCTTTGTCGAGATATTCCTCTGCGTGCAACGGTCACCTAAATACCTGCGAGAATTCCCGCGTTAACGTAACTCGGGTCCGTTCTGACGGCCCACGGATGCGTCGGTTAGGCAGTGCTGAGCGACACCGACTGCGCAGATCGCCAACGCGTGATCCCTCCGGAAGATTTTCGGTCCAGACCGTAGATTTGTCTCGCCTTCAGTGATCCAGCATCTCGAACCATCGCCGAAACCACCACCCCGTACTCCCGTGTTCCGACTTTGACTTTGAAAGCTTCGACACCCCAATGCCTTGGCGTTCGGCAATCAAGGCGCCGTAGCAGGCAGGCAATCTCCCGTTGTGCTCGGCGAGGCACTCCTACACCACTCTTCGGCATGATCTGGAACGCGGCGATGATGCCTGCCTCTCGATGTCCTCCGCAGCGCTCGGCTACTACGAGGGGTATCTTGCTCAATGGCTCGCGAAAATCAGATGGATCTCGCCGCCAATTTTCGGCAGCATCATCGACTGGCGTCGCTCAGCGAAATCGCTGACGCACGCGCATTTTGCACACGTGAAGACCGAAATAGCCAAGCATAGGTAGATCGACCCAACGATGCCCCTTGTGCTCGATGTGTTGCGCCAAGTCGCGCTCGGCAAAAGATATCCAATACTTCACGTACCTAGGCATGCTGAGCCTGGGTTCAGCGGCAAGGGCGGCAGCTTTATCGCGGTTTTCAGGGCCCGGTTTTCTGCAGAGGCTTCTCTTCGCAAAGTATGGGAATAGCTGGGTGATCTATTTCAAAAGCCATTCGCACGCGCCTACCTTTGCGTAGAAGTAGATGAGATCAATCAGAATGCGTCAATGCATCTCCTGCTAAGCGATCTTGTCGAGCGCGCTGGGTATTCACCAGCCCAGGCAGCGCTGGTCTGCCGGCAACGGCCGATAAAATAGCATCGCCTTTCAGTCACCGTCACGACGGAGTAGATTTCGCGACATTCATGGCGACAAGCGCAGCCGTTTGACGCCATACCGCCGCGAGGCCCGCTCCTTTGCAGATGCCAAGGTAGTCCTGCGAGCGGACGCCACACCAGCTACGCGACCATTGGCGTTGCCGCTGCAGTCACCGAAAATTCAATAAGACCAAGACGAAGGGCCTTTACAAGACCTTGAGTTCGGTTCGCTGTCCCGAGCTTTCGTATTGCGTTCTTAAGATGGAAATTCACCGTATTTTCGCTCACGCTCAGTATCTTCCCGATTTCCCAGGACGACTTGCCCTCCGCCACCCATCGCAGGCAATCCTTTTCGCGCTCTGATAAGGTCACTTTTCTATCGCAAGCACTATCCAAGGGTCTTGTGACCTCCGCAAATGCGACATGAAACTGCCAAGCCAGCGCGTTGAGACGGCTCACACTCCCCTGAGGATCGGCATCATCAAAACTGGATGCGAACGATACCACAGATATACGGCCTGATGGCCCAAACAGCGGCACGCTGATGCCGTGCTTCAGGCCCGCCTCTCTGGCCTCCTCTAGTACACGTTGTTCACATGCCTGAAGCTGATATTCCTTGGCCAGCTGGTCCCATAGAAACGGCCCCGCATACATCGGTGTCCGCCGGACCACCGGATCGACGGTGTAGTACTTGCGTTCCAAATAGCGCTGGCACCAGTCTGGCGGAACCTTCATGGCTATAAGAGGCGGTGGGCACCCCGGCAGACGAAGCGGCTCCGCGAAGGTGAGTGCTCCGTAAGCGACTTCAGTGAAGCCCTCTTCGCTCGCACAGCTCACAAGCAGATCAAACAGCGCTTTGAGAGATTGCGTTTGATTAGCGCATTCGACGAAGCTGAAGAGATTCATGTGGCGCCTCACGCGATCGGCAGAAGGCCGCTATTGCGCCGTTCGACTGAACTTGTTTCAGACGGAGGTCGGGTCTATTCTCGAACTGCTCCAGCACACATTGCGGGAGAGCCAATGCGGCGATACCTGCGGATCGAAAGCGGCTGTAAGCGCAGGTAAGAGCTGCACACGGTGGCGACAATATATCGCCTGCAAGTTCTTGTAGATCGCGGCCACCTGCGTATAGCTGATCGACAGTGAGCCGGCGTCGGCGAACCCGGGATCTGCGAAGAGCACGGCGGGCTCGGATAGGGACACCGCCTTGGGTAAGGAATCCGATCCGTCTGCAGGTTCTACTGTGAGGACGGTAATCTCGCCGTCGAACTCCTCGCTCAGGTCCAGCGCCCCTTCCAGCAAGAGCCGTTCGAGGCAACTGATGATGGTCACCGCTCTGGCGCTCGCTGATATTGGCGAGAGGCCGCATGCGAATTCGAGTGGACTCGGGAACCTGTTTAATGCAAATGACGCTGTGCATGCACTTCTCCAAGTACCTTCCAAGGGACTGAGATGAGACCAGCAAGTGTCATACCAGTCGCACCCCACGCGAAACTCAGTTGTCAAGACAAGAACTTCGAGGGATCGCCAGGCTTTAACCGAATTGAAGCACCGCGACATACGTCGGATTTACGACAGCTCCGTGTGCACCAGCGACGACATCCCTCGATGTAGACCAAGGAATCTCCTGATATGGGGCGGCATACGATTTCCTGCTCGCACAGAAAGCTGAACACGCAAACCTGGCGGCTATACGCACGCGAGCGGCCGAAGCTCTTTACCGATTTGCGCCGGACGATGCATGCATTTCCGACCCAGTTAGAATTTCGCAATACGATCCGGCGCAGACTAGTGCGAAGCCTAAAATTCTATGCCCCGGATTGCCGACATCCGAAGCTTTGCGCGTCAGTCAACTACTAACGTTGGCAATTGATCGAGCTGACAGAGACGTGCCAATCAGAGCTTGATGAAGGCGCGCAGGTCGCGCCTCAGGAAATTCGGCATGCAATACAGATCTGTTCGCGAAAACGGGCCCGATCGAGGCGTGAGAACGCTGCCTGCCGATATACTTCGACCTCAGGTTTGCTCCAATGACGACCTCTCATTTCTCATGGATGCCCATGATGGGCTTCCGGGCGCAATCGCTCAGCGTGCAGGTTTCAAAGGCCTGTGGGCCTCAGGCTCTCTCGGCTACCGCGATGCCAACGAGGCATCATGGAGCCAACTCGTCGAGGTGGTCGAACGCATCGTTGGCTCGACCGAGCTGCTGGTGCTCGTTGACGGCGATAGCGGTTTCGGCAATTTAAACAATGCGCGTCTCCTCGCGCGACGCGTCGGCTCCCGCATTGGCGTAAGCGTGAGCACGCAAAAGCGCCTCCTCCATTGGACGACCGGCAATTAGCGCTTCGATCCGCGCACGAGAATCAACTCTTGCCCAGCCGTATCCCTGACTGCCCGCAGACGGCCCGATAACTCATCGATGTCGGCTATGGAATGCCGCTCGCCAACGAACGAGTTCATTTTCGGAAAAAGGCTGTCCTGCAGCGCGAGGCCGGCGGCCCCACGTTGCCGGAGTTACGATTCTCATTCACTCGCGAAGAAACACCGCGTATGAGATCCTTGAATTTGCGAGTTCTTGGCAGAACCGACTGCCCATCGTGATCATTCCAACAAAGTACTATCGAACGCCAGTCTCTACATATCGCGATGCGCGCATCTCCACGGTGATCTGGGCCAATCACTCCATGCGAGCTGCAAAAGTTGCCATGCGCAGGGTCTGCGGTCGCATCATGGCTAGGGAAGGCATCGCGAGTATTGAACCCCATATTGCGACGCTCCACGAACTTTTCGACTTAGTGGGATACGACGAACTCGTCCGTGCCGAAGCGCGATATCTCCAGCCTGATGACCAAAAATAGGAGGTCTTCATCCGCCCCAAGACTCATGCATTCTTGACGACTGACGCCATGCACCCGTCCTTTTCATCGTTGCCCACCATCTGAAATCTCCGACCCAGCACCTGTTCGCTTTCGTGGAGATATCATTGAATGGCAGACGGGCTCCCGGTTTCGCGATCGGCTTGCGCGTTTCCGTCTCATCTCGAGCTGTTCACCTTGCGCGACCGCTAGGTGCCGAGGAATCGCACCGCATTCATTTGGCGGCTGAAAACGATCAGACAGGAATCCTGAAATGTGTTATTGTTCATACCTGAATTTCGTTTGCTACAAGTGCGACAGACCTCCGACCAAACAGCAACGATCTCATTGATTTTGAGGGAAAGCGCTCGTGTTGGCGCGCCGGACAGCCCTGGTCAAGTTGTGGGACCACACTGCAACGAGAACCGCCGGGAAGCAGGGTACGGCACGCGGCGAGGACATCATCGATCTGACCACAGGAGAGATCTGGAGCGAACTCGCTCCATCGGTGCGCGAGGGCGCGATCGCTGCGATCAATGGCAACCTCAACCGCTATACCGACCCGATCGGGTTGCTGGAGCTGCGCCATGCGCTTGCTTGCAGGTTGTCCGGCGAGACGGTTCAGCCATGGTCCGCAGACGAAATCGCTGTGACGAGCGGCGCCAAGCAGGCGCTCTTCAATGCGGCCATGGCCATTCTAAATCCCGGCGATGAAGTACTGATCCCCACCCCCTACTGGACGACCTTCCCGGCACAGATCGTTATTGCCGGCGGCACGCCGGTCTTTGTCGAAACTCGCCACAATAGTTATGTACCGAGGCTTACCGATCTTGCCGCGGCCGTTACCTCAAAAAACCAAGGCGATTGTGATCAACACGCCAAACAATCCGACAGGTACGGTCTACGACCGCGACACCCTTGCTGGCATAGCCCAACTCGCATGGAACGGAACCTCTGGATCGTCTTTGACGAATGCTACGGAGCTTTCGCCCATCCCCCACATACACACCATCCGATCCTATCTGTGGCGCCCCAGGCACGCGATCGCACATTGATCGTCAACTCGTTTTCCAAATCGTTGGCTCTGACCGGCTGGCGAATTGGCTATCTCGCGGGTCCCAAAACGGTCATCAGCGCAGCTAAGACGCTACAAAGCCATACAACTTCAAATCCCAATGTCATTGCACAGCATGCGCTGCTGCATCATCTCAAATCCGGCGGTTCTGCCTTCGAACTGGAATTGCGGCGCCACTGTGAGAATGCGCGAGCGCTCGGGCTCTCAATTCTTTCAAATCTAAAATTGGTGTCTCCGCCTGCTGCCCAAGGCGGATTCTTCTTCTACCTCGATCTCAGCGGGTTCCAGCGGCGTCCCACGGCCAATGGCTGCGAATTCAATCCCGATGACCTCGCTGATGCGCTGCTGATGAACGCTGGTGTGGCAACGGTTTCGGGCACCGCCTTTGGCGATCCTTGTGGTCTCCGGCTCTCCTACGGCACCGATCTTGAATTGCTCGGTAAGGGCTTGCGGAGCCTGACCGCAACTCTGAACGAGTGGAACTGAAATTCGGCTCCGCGAGTCCCAGTATGAAGAGAGCAGCAATGGAGCCCCAGATTCCGAGCCGCGCCGATGTCTTCTTCGAACGGGATGTATTGAGCCATTTGATGGCAAGCGAAGCTCCCGATGTGGCTGCAGTAGCGCCCTTTGACGAGCTGATGCAAGGACCGGCCGCTTTGTTGTCGGATAGCGGCATCATATCAGGCTTCCGCATCAACCGAACTGCAGCAGACATCGTTGCGGATAGCCCAAGACTTTTCAAGACGTTAAACCTGCTGCGATTTTCGTTGCCGACTCTTAAGGCAACGATCGTTCCAGCGCTGGATGATATCGTCACGTCGGGAGCCATAAGGGCCTACACTGAGGAGCTTCTCGCCTATCTCATCGGTGATGCGAAATTGACCGCACTGAAGATCTACGTGTCGCGGAGCTCATTTTCTAGACTGAGGAACAGCCGTCCCTTACCATCCAAGCCGAAAGATAGGCGAGGAACAACGCTGAAGTGCCTTTAGGATGCAGCGAACGCCACCACATCCGGAGGTCTTCTCTTTTGTTGTGCCAGCTTATTCCTCGCTCCTCTCAGCACTTCGAGCCGGCCGTGGCCACCCGCGCTTTAGGCTGTGCCGGGAAGCACCTGGACGGGTCGGGTCGCACGAAGTATCGCGTGTTGCGAAGATCGCAGAGAGCCTCCTCGGTTCGGCGACACGGTTTACGGAGCTGTATTGCCCGTAGTCGTGGTGGTCAGGCTCACCTACTTTGCAAATTTCGGCGTCATCCAGCGGGCGCCTCTAAGGGGCCGTTGTCATACGACGTGTCGTTGCTGGCCCTCTTGCTGCCTCACGAACCTCTCATCCCTGCTGAATCGCGTTCGTTAACGTCTGCTCTTGGTCCTTGCTGTCGCTCACGTCGCCTCAGTTCGTGTCCTTTACACCGAGCAACCTTATCTCTACGGCAATCGGCCTCTTTGCCGGGTCGCGTCATCGGCTGCTTTAACCGCTTGTTCCCTTTGAGCAGCCGGCGAGCAACATGAGAAATGTGCTGGGGAGGAAAAAACGCGGCACGAACTGTCGTTTGGTGCGGAGCCCACCCCGCGGTACCGGTACCCTATGCTGAAGACCTCTACCGGTCTTTGGGTTTACAGGCTCACCAAACAATCGTCATGCACTCGCTCTTGTGCCGGTACCGAATAGACCGGCCTCCATTCGCGAGCTCGGTTGCGGACATGCATGTCGAGGCTGCCGCGAACACCACTCCTTAGGGCCATCATCGCGGCGCCGAGCAGCCAGCGGTACAACAAGAGCGACCACTCTTTTGCTCCGTCCGGTCATCCACGAAGCGGCGTCCGGGAGCCTATTCGGGTTCCTCGTCGCAACTTTTGTCGCGCATGAGGCACCCTCCGAGTATGGAAGACGTCTGGCATCGTGTAGCCCGTTATCACCGCATTTCATATTGCGCACCCTGTCCCTACTTGCAATGAGAAGACTGCGGTGAAGACGCGATCGAAACTTCTGCGAGCACGCGATCTGTCCCGGCGAAACCGCACACATGGTGGATCTACTGCGAATCGGCGTCGAGCCGTTCACCCAATGCGCCGGTGTGCGCACAATCTATGGCGCAAGTAATCCGAGCGACGAGACCATCGCGGCAATGGACACCGCTGCCGAGGCATTCGTGGCCATGGACGAGTTCGCGGAGGTGGCAAGCCGACGAATGGCCGGTCCCACTGGCGCCGAATGGGGTGTCATCACCTCTGGGACTGCAAGCGCGCCATTGTTGGCCACTGTCGCATTGCCGGAATTGATCCAGAGCTGATTTTACGGTTAGCAGCACATCTGGGCCGCGGAACAAGGTGTTGATCCCCTCCGATCAAACGATCTGCCTACGAGCGGGCGATCCGCGTTGCGGGTGCGCAGATCGTCAGCATTTCCACCACAGAGAAGTTGGCGAGGCATCGGATGGTGACGTCGCGATGAGAGCTATCGCCGAAAGTTGGTGACGGCGGGAATCGGGAGGGCGGCATATCGTGGGGGTGCTTGACGCCTCCACTTCTCCACCGAAGGAGCGATATGCCGTGTCCAACGATAACGTC